>JAGSHA010000006.1 GCA_023954795.1 Oceanospirillaceae bacterium
AAGGTGCCGCCACCGACGGTTCCAAGACCACAGATACCTACTTTTACCGGTTTCAAACTATAACCTCTCGCTGTGAATATCTTCAGCACTGCACAAAAATTGAGCCGGGTATTATAGCGAAAACAGCCCGTCAGCACTATTGCCTATTACCCGTAACGCGCGCCCACAAAAAAGGGGCATAAGCTGCCCCTTCCTGGATCTTGCGGATCGCGATAATTATTTCAATTTCAACGCGCGCGCCAACTGTTTGGCAGGCAAATAACCCGGCATCAACGTACCGTCCTCAAATACCAGCGCAGGCGTACCCGTCACACCCACGGCCTGACCCAGCATCAGTTGGGAGGCGATAGGAGAGTCGCAACTGCTCCGGTCAACTTTTTGTCCGTTTTTCGCGCGTGTCATCAGTTCGTTACGCTTATCGGGCGCAGCACACCAGATCGACTCCATAACATTAAACGCATTGGAGCCAATGCCCGCACGTGGAAACGCCAGATAGTTCACCTGAACACCCATCGCATTAAGCTGAGGAATTTCCTTATGCAGTTTACGGCAGTAACCACAATCCACATCGGTAAATACCGTTACGGTGGCTTTACGTTCGCCTTCTGCCGGGTAAACAATGATGTCTTTAGATTCGACTTTAGCCAGCTGATCAAGACGTTGCTGCTTGCGCTTACCTTCCGTCAGGTTAACAAACCCTTCTTGCGGTGAAAGTCGGAACAACTGCCCGACCATAAAATATTCACCTTTGGCATCCGAATAAAGCAACTCGCCTGTATTCAGTTCAACCGCGTACATCCCTTCCATCTCAGCAGGCTGGATAGATACCGCACTCAAACGCGCATCAATCTTCTTCAGGCTGCCTTTGATGACCTCATCTACCGCGGTTGCCGCCTGAGACCAACTGCTTACACCCAACAAAATCAGGCCCACTGCCCATAACTTCCGCATGACTTTCCCCATATTATTCACAATCCACTACTGGCTAAGATACAGAACAGACCATAAAGTTCAGCCGCGTGGGTGGTGTTTACTATGCAGCGACTGTAAACGATGCTGTGCGACATGTGTATAGATTTGCGTTGTCGAAAGATCACTATGCCCCAACAACATCTGCACAACACGCAGATCAGCACCATGATTCAGGAGATGTGTTGCAAATGCATGCCGTAACACATGTGGCGAAAGGGGCTTGTCGATCCCCGATACCACGGCATAGTGCTTCACCCGGTGCCAAAACGTCTGCCGGGTCATCTGCTGACCACGCCGGCTCGGAAACAAGATCTCGCTGGTGGCATCCTTAAGCAAAAGCGGTCTGGCATCGCGCATATATTGCAACACGCGATGAATCGCCTCATCCCCCAACGGGACCAAGCGCTCCTTACTGCCCTTGCCCATCACACGAATGACGCCCTGGCGCAGATTCACCTGCGGACCGTGCAGCGACACCAACTCAGAGACTCGCAGCCCGGTGGCATACAACACCTCAAGCATTGCACGATCCCGACACTCTACGGCATCACTCAGATCTGGCGCCTGTAACAGACTCTCCACATCGCTTTCGGTCAGTGTTTTTGGAAGGGCGCGCCCTCGCTTCGGGCTATCAATGAGTAACGTGGGGTCGGTATCGATCAGTTTTTCTCGCACCAGATACCGATAAAAGCCACGCAATGTCGACAATAAACGTGCGGTAGAGCTTGCCTTAAGCCGTTCGGTATATCGCCATGCCAAGTGCTGCTGCAGCTCCTCTCGACCTGCAGAGAGCAAGCAGGATGCTCTTGCCTGCAACCACATACCGTACTGCACCAGATCGCGACGGTAGGAGCTCAGCGTATTTTCACTCAAACCGCGCTCCATCCAAATGGCATCGAGAAACTGATCAATCAACTTAGAGTCTGCAGCAGACAACGCGGCAACAGAAGAAGACATCAGTTCAGATTCCAACACATGCACATATGGGACCTAGCGATAGACTTCAATCTCAGCAACCTTTTCCAATGCAATACTGTACGTTGCCACACCACGCTGCATTCTTTGCTCAATAAGCATTTCATGGCGGTCGATCTCCAGAATACGACCTTCAATTCGACGACCAAAATAGGTGACCATTCGTGCACGATGCCCGATATGTTCTCCTATATCCGCTACATCTACTGCACGATATGCTGGACGGCGCGCTACCTCATTTGATGGCGACACCGAAGTCTTCTCATGCAAGTCCACATTTGGTGCTGACGGAGACAGACCTTCTGGCGCGGCTTCCGGCAAAGACGAACGCGACGGCTGCACTGAACCTTGTGTCACTGCAGATGACGGAACAGGCTTTTCCACAGGCTCCAGCAACTTAATTCCGGCAAGACTTACAGGCTCACCATTGATCAGCAACGCGGGATTTAACACGCTTATAAAACTATCGAGAGAGGTTATTTGAACTGCCTGCATTTGGCCCAACGGAGTATCAGGACGCATACGAAAACTGATATTTGCCGCAGGACGATACATATCCACAAATCCCTGATACAGCTCATCGGATAGTCCAATACCCGCGTAAGCAATCATCGCTTCAAACTCTTCACGTAACGCCAGATCAAACTGCTCATCAGCTATGCCTGACTGTGTCGCACAGTACTCGCGAAAACGACGGTTAAACCCCTTGTCGCTAAAATAGCTCTGCACACTACGCAAAGCCGTCTGACTACCCGCTAATGCAGACTTTGACAACGACGCGGAAGATGTCTTTAACGAGACCCCCATTGAGAAATCTCCAACCTCTGCCGTATCCGCAGAGATATCAACATCCCAGCGTCCCTCTACGGCATCAAAGCTATAGGCTAACTCCATATCGGCACCCAACACCCGGTAACCCATAGCCTGCAGTAGATCAGCGCCCTGCATGCTACTGCAGAACTGTCCTACCACCGTCATATCTTGCGGCTGCCCCTGCTGGGCTAGTTGCATCCATTGTTCCACCAATGCACTGTCCAACCGGAAGAAGAATCCTTTCAAACGCAACGACAGAGCATCAGGCCAAGGCTCCACACTCAGATCACCACCAAGACGCAACATCTGGGACCAGTCGGGCGCCTTCAGAGATATTTCTTCAATATTAAACTGGTCGGTACCGCCCAAAGGCGCTACCCGGATATCGACCAGAGCAATCTCAGTCGCCACCAAATCAATACGTACGTCGTTATAACTCAACTCAGCAAAAGGCGACACTTTCGTCACCATTTCATCTGCCGCTCCAGTTACCCGCCACCATAAGAAACCATAAAAACCGGCCACACAAAATACCGGCAACAGCAGAATACTCAGCAGTAACGCAATCCGTTTCAAAACCCGCTTCCCACGCAGTTCATAAAAATTGAATGGACACACTATAGGCAAGGAGTTGCAGGTTTACCATTCAGACCACCCCTGCCAGATCTACAGACATAAAAAAAGCGGCTCGAAAGCCGCTTTTTATGATCTGTGTAGCAAAAAGATAGCTTAACCCAGCTTCTCTTTGATACGTGCAGACTTACCACTACGCTCACGCAGGTAGTACAGCTTAGCTTTGCGCACGTCACCGCGACGCTTAACAGCAATGCTATCTACTGTAGTGCTGTAAGTCTGGAACGTACGTTCCACACCAACACCGTGAGAGATTTTACGTACTGTGAATGCAGAGTTAACGCCGCGGTTACGCTTACCGATAACTACGCCTTCAAACGCCTGCAGACGAGTACGAGTACCCTCTGTTACTTTTACCTGTACGACAACGGTATCACCCGGGCCGAATTCTGGTACGTCTTTCGTTTTCTGTTCAGCTTCAATCTGCTGAATAATCAGGTTCTTGCTGCTCATGGCTCGCTCCTAAATATTCAACCGTCGGACCCTTGGGTCTCACGGATAAAATCTTTTAACAATGCCTGCTGTTCTTTGGTTAACTCCAGAGAATCCAACAATTCAGGACGTCTTTTCCAAGTGCGTCCCAACTGTTGCTTCAAGCGCCAGCGCCTGATCTCCTCATGGTTACCGCCCAGCAGCACCCCAGGTACCTGCATTCCGTCAAACTGTTCCGGTCTCGTATAGTGCGGGCAATCCAATAAACCGTCTGAAAAAGAATCCTCAGTAGCTGAATCCTGATGCCCAAGTACACCGGGCACCAACCTCGAAACCGCATCAATCATGGTCATCGCTGGCAGTTCACCACCGCTGAGGACAAAATCCCCAAGCGACCACTCTTCATCAATTTCAGTTTCAATCAGGCGTTCATCAATACCTTCATAACGCCCGGCTACCAGAATCAGCTTCTTACGATTCGCTAACTCCTGCACCCCGCTATGGTCAAGTCGGCGTCCCTGAGGGGAGAGATAAATAACACTTACCTCATCGTCCCCTGCTGCAGCTTTTGCAGCATGGATTGCGTCCCGCAGCGGCTGAACTTTCATCAGCATGCCGGGGCCACCGCCGTATGGACGATCATCTACAGTGCGATGCTTATCCAGCGTGAAGTCACGCGGATTCCAGCATTGCAGCTCAATCGATCCATTCCGTACCGCTCGTCCCGTTACGCCAAAGCTTTTAACAGCCTCGAACATCTCCGGGAACAACGTCACTACACCAAACCACACGGTTTAGAACTCCGGATCCCAGTCGACCCGAATAGTACCTGTTACCAAGTCAATCTCTTTAATCACCTGATCAGGCAGGTAAGGTATCAAACGCTCATTACGATCAATACTCTCATCATTACCTTTTACCACCAGCACATCATTTGCACCGGTTTCCATCAGATGACTTACCTTGCCCAGCAACTGACCGGACACGGTATATACCGTCAGGTTTTCCAGCTGGCTCCAGTAGAACTCACCCTCTTCCAGTTTTGGAAGACGATGCGATTCAACCGCGATCTCAACCCCGTTATATGTACGGGCGATCTCTCGGTCATCTACTCCAACCAACTTAGCGACCAGGCCTTTACCATGGCGTTTGCTAGCTTCTATCTCGAAAGACTTCCACTGGCCTTTAATCTTCAACAACCACGGCGAGTAAGTCAGGATGTTTTCAATCGGATCGGTGTGAGAATAAATCTTCACCCATCCTTTAACACCGTAGACGGAAGCAATACGACCAAGAACCGTGTTCTCTTCTGTGGTATTTCCACTCATCTACTTGACCCAACCTGATCCAAAAAACTTATTCAGCAGCTTTTGCAGCGTCTTTCAGCAGCGTAGCAACACGTGCAGAAACCTGCGCGCCTTTGCCCTGCCAGTACTCAACACGCTCCAGGTTTACACGCAGACGCTCTTCCTGGCCGCGAGCCTGAGGGTTGAAGAAGCCAACACGCTCAATAAAGCGACCATCACGTGGGTTACGTGAGTCAGCTACAGTAAGGTGATAGAAAGGACGCTTCTTAGCGCCGCCACGAGACAAACGAATTGTTACCATGCGAATGGTCCCTTTATTTGTGCAGGTTTTGGTATCGCCTGCAATTTCGTATCCCGGTAGAAATCATTTCAGACTCCACCGATCCAACTTTCGCTCGCCAATCACGTCAATAGCGCAATCCACGAACAGAAAAACAGGGCGGAAATTCTACGCGAATTCACCACCCTTTCAAAGAGGTTTATGCTTAATTCTTAGACAGCACTGAAAATAACGTCAGATCAGCCGTCAAACGCGCCGGAAGGCGGCGCAGACCAAGTCGACTAACGTCCTGGGAAGCCACCGCCACCCATTCCGCCCATACCACCTGGGCCACCCGGTCCACCACCCATACCAGGAGGCAACATACCCTTCATACCACGCATCATTTTGGCCATGCCGCCTTTACCACTCATCTTCTTCATCATCTTCGACATCTGCTTATGCTGTTTGATGAGTCGGTTGACGTCCTGTACCTGCGTACCAGAACCTGCAGCGATACGTTTCTTACGGGAGCCCGTCAGGATGTCTGGATTACGACGCTCTTTAGGGGTCATGGAGTTGATAATTGACTCCATCTGGACCACACCCTTTTCAGCACCGGCCATCTGGGATGCATTCGCCATCTGACCCATGCCCGGTAACTTATCGAGCATGCCCATCATGCCGCCCATATTCTTCATTTGCTGAATCTGCTCGCGGAAATCCTCCAGGTCAAAGCCTTTGCCTTTCTGGATCTTCTTCGCAAATTTCTCAGCTTTCTTCTTGTCGATCTTCTCTTCTGCTTCCTCAATCAGGGACAGCACATCGCCCATGCCCAGGATTCGAGAAGCAACACGGTCCGGGTGGAATGGCTCCAGCGCCTCAACCTTCTCGCCCACACCGAGGAACTTGATCGGTTTACCCGTGATATGACGCACAGACAGAGCGGCACCGCCTCGGGCATCACCATCGGTTTTTGTCAGGATCACGCCGGTCAGCGGCAACTGTTCATTAAACGCCCGCGCCGTATTTGCCGCATCCTGACCCGTCATCGCGTCAACGACAAACAGGGTTTCAACTGGTTTAACAGCGCTATGCAGACGTTTGATCTCGTCCATCATTTCGCCATCGACATGCAGACGACCTGCGGTATCCACCAGCAGTACATCATGATGCTGAATCTTCGCATGCGCGATGGCGGCATTGACGATGTCTACCGGATCCTGATCAGCAGTCGACGGGAAGAATTCAACATCCACTTCCGCTGCCAGCGTCTCCAGCTGCTTGATCGCGGCCGGACGGTATACGTCAGCAGACACGACCAGGACTTTTTTCTTCTCACGTTCGCGCAGGAAACGAGACAACTTGGCAACAGAGGTGGTTTTACCCGCACCCTGAAGACCGGCCATCATTACCACTGCCGGTGGCTGTGCGGCAAGGTTGAGAGCCTCATTGGCCTCACCCATAACATTCACCAGCTCTTCGTTAACAATCTTAACGAACACCTGCCCCGGTGACAGACTGCTGCTGACTTCGGTGCCAACTGCACGCTCTTTAACGCTGTTAACAAACGCTTTGACTACCGGCAGGGCAACATCGGCCTCCAGCAGTGCCATACGTACTTCACGCAAGGTGCCTTTAATATTGTCTTCGGTCAGCTTCGCCTGGCCCGTGACGGACTTAAGCGTTTGCGTGAGTCGCTCTGTAAGATTCTCGAACATGCTCTGCCTCGGTATCAGTTCCCGCCAACCATCTATATATAGAAATAACGTCCAGAAGGGCTATGTCTTGCTCAGGCGGGACTCGGAGAAAATTGCAATTGATGCACATTATACAGTAGCAACCCACCCACGCCACTCCCCCATATTTCATCCAACGGGCAATTGTGACACACTACTGCGCTTATACGGCTCAGCGAATGGCTGACCTTTTGTTTTAGTATTGATACCTGTCCCCGGACAGGAGGAAAAGGATGCTGATACTTCCCACTCTGTTGGCTGCCCTCTTATACGCGGTAGCAAGCTTTCTTCAATGGCAGATTCTGCAGGGCAAACGCCAGCAGCCTCGCGCTATCAACCAGCTATTGGGATGGGCCGCTTTTGCCAGCCATACTGTGGCCGCATATGCGGTGCTACACCAGGCAGAGGGTATCCATCTCGGGTTCTTTGCCATGGGCAGCCTCGTGTCATGGCTAGTGGTTGCGATCGTTCTGTTGAGCAGCATTCGTCAGGCCATCGACAACTTGTTTATAGGTGTCTTTCCAATTGCACTGATGGCAACTCTGGTCGCGGGCTTTATTCCCGAAGAAAGCATCGCCCGCAACTACGACGGCGGCTTGATTACTCACATCCTGCTGTCCGTATTGGCCTACAGCATACTGACACTGGCCGTTTTACAGGCCGTACTGGTATCTCGCCAGCATTCGGCACTGAAACACCACCATACCCGCGGCCTGGTAAGCTCACTGCCACCTCTGCAAACGATGGATCGCTTACTCTTTGAGATGATCTGGTCCGGTGAGATTCTGCTAACAGCAGCGTTGGTATCCGGATTTATCTTTGTAGATGACCTTTTTGCTCAGCATTTGCTGCATAAAACAGCCCTGTCGTTGTTGGCATGGGTGCTCTATGCCACCTTAATCTGTGGACGTCTGTTTTTTGGCTGGCGCAGCCATACCGCGACACGCTGGACAATTGGCGGATTTATTTTGCTGGCACTGGCCTTTTTCGGCAGCAAGCTGGTGCTTGAGTGGTTGCTGTAACAACGACACTTGGGCACCGATCACCACGCAGTCATCTATTCGCTACTTGACAGGTTCTGGGGGGCACTCGACAATGGGCCTCCCAATATAGACCACAGGTTATGCAGTCTTGGAAGACGCGTCGATAAGCCTCCTATTAGGCATCCTTTGTTGCCTGATCCTCTGTTCCGCTTTTTTCTCTAGTTCCGAAACCGGCATGATGTCTCTCAACCGTTATCGGCTGAAGCATCTGGTGAAGAAGAAACATCCCGGCGCACGCCGCGCCAGCAAACTTTTGGAGCGACCAGACCGTCTGATCGGCGTCATCCTGATCGGCAATAACTTTGTTAACATCCTTGCGTCGGCTATCGCCACCATCGTTGCGGTGCGTCTTTGGGGCGATGCCGGTGTTGTCATCGCGACTGCCGGACTTACGCTGGTGATCCTGATTTTCGCAGAAGTGTCTCCAAAAACACTTGCAGCTTTACACCCGGAAAAGATTGCATTCCCTGCCGCCTATATACTGCGACCGCTGCTAACACTGATCTACCCTCTTGTATGGGCTGTCAACGGCATCACCAACGGCTTTTTGCGCCTGCTTGGCATCAACATCAACGATGACAACAACCACAACCTCAGCACAGAGGAACTGCGCACACTGGTTAATGAAGCAGGTGCCCTTCTGCCACACCGGAACCAGTCGATGCTACTGGGTGTACTTGAACTGTCAGAAGTCACCGTAAATGACATCATGGTTCCGCGTAATGAGGTGATAGGGATCGATCTGGACGAAGAGATAGACCAGATCATTCAACAGCTCAGCATGACACCGCATACCCGCCTGCCGGTTTACCGCGGCGAGCTAAACAAAGTAGTTGGCATCCTGCATATGCGAAATCTGGCCCAGGTATTCCATCAGGGCACTATCTCCAAAGCCGCTATTTTGCAGGTCATTACCGAGCCCTACTTCATCCCTGAAAGCACACCGCTACAGACGCAGCTGCTGCACTTCCAGAAACAGGGACGTCGCATGGGTCTGGTGGTTGATGAATATGGCGATATTGAAGGTATCGTAACGCTGGAAGATATTCTGGAAGAGATTGTCGGAGAACTCTCCAACGACAATAAAGAAGATAATCAGGATATTCATCCGCAGGAAGACGGCAGCTACTTTGTCGACGGATCAGCTTACATTCGCGATGTGAACAAAGCGCTGGAATGGGATCTGCCCACCGATGGCCCCAAAACCATCAATGGACTGGTGACAGAGACGCTGGAATCAATCCCTGATGCCAACGTCTGTATGCGACTGGGGCGCTACCAGCTGGAAACACTGCAGATCAGCGACAATCTAATCAAGACTATACGTGTCAGTTGCAACGGTGCCAAAGACCCAGACGACGAATAGCACTGCATAAACAAAAAAGGCCTCGCGATCGCGGGGCCTTTTTATTTTCAACCGGCTTGTCGAAGGTCGAACGCATGCCACATCGCTTCAGTCTATCGAGAGTTTGAGTTCAACACTTTCAATTTTGTCATTCATCGTTTGCGAACGATCCGTCCGGGTCCCTACCCGCATGGAGGTGGATACTCTTGGCGCGCCCATCTCATGCACAACTTCGTGGCAACGTTTGACCGCCGCAAACACCTCATCCCATTCGCCTTCGATATTGGTTCCGTAGGCATGCATCTGATGTTCGAGTCCTGCATCGTTCAACACCCGCTGACATGCAGCCACGTATTCAGACACGGAAACCCCTACACCCAACGGGATTACACAAAGATCAATCATCACCTTCACGGATTTATCTCCTCAGATGCCTATGTTGCAACATAACCCGGGATATCAGCAGATATCCCCCTGCTCACGGCGTGCTACCTTTTGCAGCACCTCTCGCTTCTGTGCATCGGTCATCACGCCCCACTCACCAATTTCGATACCGTGGCGGTGACAGGCGATACAGATGTCATTTTCATCCAGTGCACACACACCCACACAAGGACTGCGCACCGGTTTTTTTACATCACTCATCAAACTTCCTGCGGTTTAAAGTCTTTCAGGAAGCGACGCATATTGTCCACATAATGCTCAGAGTTGGCTTCCAACGCTTTCAGTTGCTCATCATTGAGCAAACGCTTAATTTTTGCAGGCGAACCCACGACCAGAGAGTAATCCGGAATCTCCATACCTTCTGGAACCAGCGCATTCGCGCCGATCAGACAGCCTTTCCCCACTTTCGCGCCGTTCAATACTACAGCGCCAATCCCCACCAGCGAGCAGTCACCGATCGTGCAGCCGTGCAACATCGCCTGATGGCCAATCGTCACATTTGCACCGATATCCAGCGTAAAACCCGGATCGGTATGCAACACGGCACCGTCCTGGATATTTGTGCCTTCTCGGATGATGATCGGGTCGTTATCCCCCCGAATGACCACGTTAAACCAGACACTCGTGCGATCATGTAGCTCCACATTACCAATCACGGTGGCATTCTCGGCGATAAAGTGTTCTTCACCTATCAGTCGGACCTGCTGCCCTTCCAGCGTATATAACATTCATTCACTCCTATCGATGTTCCGGCCGCGGTTTCATCGGTATCTGTGCGTCAAACCCAACATTGAGTAACTCTGCCAACATATACGCGGTTAACCCCCATATAAGGTACCCTTCAAACTCCCACGCGGGCACATAATGCGTGACGTCGGTTAAACGTATAGCGTCCGTACGGCGACGCGGATCACTCATCAGGTAAGTCAGTGGCACGCGAAAGATGGCGTCCAGCTCATCCGGGTTGGCTTTCAAACTAACATCATGGGGAACAATACCGACCCACGGCGTCACTTGCAGTCGGTTTTTGGACATCACTTGTCCCAGCGGTGCGATAACATCCACCTGTTCAGGATTTAAACCGACCTCCTCTTCCGCTTCTCTTAAAGCGGTATATAACAGATCAGGATCTGTCAGGTCGTGTTTACCACCGGGAAAAGCAACCTCTCCACTATGACTGGACAGGTGTACTGACCGTTGCGTCAATATGACTTCCGGTTCGGTCGGATGGTCCGTCAGCGCTATCAATACACTGGCTTTCGGCTCATCCGATGAAAAGCGTCGCGGCGTGTAGTTGGTCAATCGGTCTCTAAGATTTTGTAACATAATCCAATGGACACAAGGGGTTTCCGTTCATGATAACCTTGTCCCTGTGCCTCTGCCCACCTTAAAATAGAAAGCACTTCTTTAAAGGATAGATGATGAATTTCTGTAGCCACTGCGGGAACAGCGTACATATTGCCATTCCGGAAGGTGACAACCGTCCACGTCATATCTGTGACGGCTGCGGCACCATTCACTATCAGAACCCACGTATTATCGCCGGGTGTTTACCGGTATACGAAGATAAAGTTCTGCTGTGTCGGCGCGCGATTGAACCCAGACTGGGTTACTGGACCCTGCCTGCCGGGTTTATGGAAAACGGCGAATCAACAGAACAGGCCGCGCTGCGCGAAACCTATGAAGAGGCATTTGCCGAGGTTGAGATTGAAAGCCTCTACACAGTGACGTCCATTTTGCATGTTAATCAGGTACAGATGTTTTATCTGGCTCGCATGGATAAGCCGGAATACGCCATCAGCTCAGAGTCGCTCGAAGTGGAACTGTTCAGCGAAGACGACATCCCTTGGGATGAGCTGGCCTTTCAGACGATCCGTAATGCACTGAAGCTATATTTCGCCGATCGGCAAACGGGTCTGTATCCTCTCAGACACATCTCGCTGGACGCCAGTGATACGCAGAAATTCCGCACTGAATGCCACGACAACAGCGCCGCTGACTGATTCAGATATCCGCCAGTTGCCACACATCGTATGCCACCTCTTCATAGGGGTGGGCGTGCTTTAAAGTCTCGACGGCCAAACGGATAAGCTGATCGCTGCAGACCATCTCTACCTTCCACTCAGGCAAGCGCTCAACAGTATCCAGTGCACCAATATGCGGATCACTGCCCGCCAACGGACGAAACTGCCCTTCACCTAAGGTTTGCCAACAACAGCTATCGTAGTTACCGATCTTACCCACACCGACATCAAATAGCGCCTGTTTCACCGTTTCCAGCTGCTCCTGCGGCACAAAAAAACTTAGCTTATACACTCACGACTCCCTTATCCAAACGCTTGAACCATCCGTACTTTTTAAAGCCTTGGCAATTTACTCTGCAATATTTCAACGCCACTGACGATGCTGGCGCTCCCCCGGATGATACCTGTTACGATCATAGCCGCGATTGTGATGTCGTTTCCAGCGGTGTGGATAACTCCGGTGAGGGCGGTAGTGATTTCGAAAATGCGGTCGGTAATGTGGGCGATAATGATGCCGGTTATAACGCTTGTAGTGATGGCGATAGCGGTAGTGAGAAGGATAACTGTAGCCATGGCCCGGACCGCCAAAGTAGAGATCTATCCGCCCATGTCGCCCGATAGGCGCGTGAATACCAAAATCGAGATAGATACGTGCAAGCGGGATGGTGGCGGTGGAGCTCTGATCATCAGCCCCCCAAGGGGACGCCTGAACAGGGATGGGAATATCTTGCTGAACCTCCTGTCCGGGGTACCCCAGACTGGCTTCAACATCCGTGCTTAGGATCAGCGCAGACAGGCCCAAAACGAGTAACGTTTTCATGGGACACCTCTTAGCCGAATCTGTCTTACCTTGTCAGTTATACCGCGGTAAGTCTTAATCAGAGGTGAACAGATCCCGGATATCGGCCGCCAGTGTTTCTGCACTGAGTTGTACGGTTGGTGACAACGGCTGATCTGATTCCAGCTGGGCAAGCTGGACCAGAAATACATGGATGGGCGGCAGTCTAATCTGGCATGCGTCAGCCAGCTGCAGCGTTTCAATTAACCCGATACCATGTGACGTGATACTGGCCAGACGGGGCTCCCTCAGCAGTTGCACAGCATCCATTTGATGTAATGTCCCAGGGACTTCCCCCATGTCTGCCGCATCAATGACCCAGATGTGGTCGGCATCCTGCAGATAGGACAATAGCGCGGCCCCCGGCCTGTCCAACACCACCAGCTCTACCGACTCAGGCACCATCTGCTGCTGTAGCAAATCAACCACGACCCACCCAAAGGTATCGTCTCCGTGAGGCGAGCCAAGCCCAATAATCCGTACGTTCTTCAAGAACGCACCGTCGTCAGCTTCAAAAAGTGGGTGGCGCAGGAGATACAAGGATCGTAGTTACGCACGACTTTTTCGCAGTGCAGACGCAATTCATCTTCACTGCGATCAAGACCAAACAGCTGCAGCGATTGATGCAGGTCTTCTTCGATCCGCGCCTGATTTTGACTGGTCGGCGGAACAATTTTGGCCACTTGGACAATGCCCGATTCATCCAGCTGATAGCGGTGCCAAAGCAAGCCTCTGGGTGCCTCACTCCAGCCCGCTCCGTGCCCGGCTTTCGCTTCGACCTCAACACAGGGTGCGGTGGGCATTCGGTATTGCTCAAGAATGCGAATCGCCTCACGCAATGCAAAGCAGATCTCAAGTGCCCGGGCGAGCATGCTGTCAAACATATTGCGACTGGGAAAACGTCCGGCATGCCGGGAAAATTGATGGGCATCCGCACCGTGTAGCGTACTGTTGTTCAGATTCATCCGCGCCAACGGTCCGACCAGATAAGACTTACCCTCACAAAGACTCCATAGGGCCGTCGAGTGTGGCGCATGCATCTCGCTGAAGTGCTGTTCATATTGCTCGGGTGTCAGCAGCAGGCCCGATGAGGTTTTCAGCTGACCATTTTCAATCGCATAATCATTCGCGGTCAGCGCCACGCTCTGAAAATCCTGCCGTGCTTCAGGCAGATCAATCATCGCAACCCAATCCACCATGGCTTCCGCTTCAGGCAATGCCTGATGCAACTTATCCAATAAGCGTTCGACGGCCATCAGGTCAGGCGCTTTATGAAAACCGCCCACCCTCACCCCGATCGGATGCACCGAACGCCCCCCCATCAACCGCAACAGTTCGTTGCCTAAGCCTTGCAACTGCAACCCGCGCTTCACCTCATGGGGATGCGCTTTTGCCAATGCGATGCCACTGTCGCAACCAAAGAAATCTGGTGCGGCTAATAGATGGATATGCAGGGCGTGACTTTCAATCCATTCCCCCAGATAGAGCAGACGACGCATCTGCCTTACCCAAGGCCCTACATCCATATCAAATGCCGATTCAATCGCATTAACAGCACTGACCTGATAAGCCACCGGACAGATACCACAGATACGCGCCACAATATCCGGTATTTCGGTGTAACTGCGCCCTTCCAGAAACTTCTCGAAAAAGCGGGGTGGCTCATAGATGCTGAACTGCAACCGTTCGATCTGGTTGTCCCTGATCTCCAGATGCAAAGCTCCCTCACCTTCAACGCGAGCCAGAATGGGGACTTTGATGGATACTTTCCGCTCAGTCATCGCAACGCTCCTGCTGCACCGGAATACAATCAAAATCGGGCGCAACGGGATGAATAAAATGCATACGCCGCGATACCTCATCAGGCATCAGGCCGAGCCCTGAAAAACGACGCGCCAGACCTGCCGCATTGCTGTTCTCTGCTGGCCCGTAACACCCGTAACAGTCACGCCCAAAGCTCGGACATAATGCACCACACCCCGAACGTGTCACGGGCCCCATACAAGGCTCACCCTGAGTCACCAAGGTACATACCACGCGCTGACGCTTGCACTCCAGACAGAGTTTCTCGGCATTGTCTTTTGGAACAACGTCTTGCAACAGGCTGCCAACCGCCGCAACAACCTGCTCGCTGTTGATCGGACATCCCCACAACTCGAAGTCCACTTTGACATGATCACTAATCGGGCAGGACTCAGGCAGGCTATCAATATACTCAGGGTGGGTATAAATCTGTGCCGGCCAGTGCTCACGATCATCCGCCAAATTCTTCAGTGCCTGAATCCCACCGGACGTCGCACAAGCCCCGATGGTAACGAGATAGTCACTGTTGGCGCGAATACGCTGAATACGTTCCACATCATGTGCGGTGACCACACTGCCTTCAACAAAGGCAATGTCGACCCGGTAGTCTTCTGCCAACGGCCCGGCTTCAGCAAAGTGCACAATATCCAACTGCTCCGAAAGCTCCAGCAATCCGGCCCCCATATTGAGAAAGGCCAGCTGACACCCATCACAGGAACTGAATTTATGCACAGCGATCCGTGGCTTATGGCTCATATCAGATCCCTCGTACGCCCAAAAATGATTTGACCTGTGGATAAGCGAAGACCGGCCCATCTTTGCAGACAAAATCAGCCCCGTACTGGCAGTGTCCACAATGCCCAATCGCGCACTGCATATTGCGCTCCATACTGAGATAGATCTGATCCTCTATCACCCCCATCGCCATCAGTTTTTCGCTGGCCGCTTTCAACATGCCTTCGGGGCCGCACAACATGGCAATCGTATTAGCCGGATCACCCGGAGACTGATCAAATACTTCCGTCACCCTACCGTGGTGATAGGGCCAGAGTGTGCCACCGTGATCGGCGGCGATCAGCACCTGCGTTTTAGGCAAACTGTTCCAGTAGTCGTACCGCGCACGCCAGATCAACTCATCAGAGTGTTTAACGCCCTGAATGATGGTCAGTTGACCAAAATGCTGTCGTCGCATCAGTACATAGTTGATCACGGCAACCACGGGAGCACAGCCAAGTCCACCCGTCACAATCATCACGTCCTTGCCTTCCGCCTCAGCCATCGGCCAGCCACGACCAAAAGGGCCCCGTAAACCGAGCTGATCACCCTCACGCAGCTTCGCCAAGCCATCCGTGACACGCCCCACCGCGCGAATCGTATGATCAATTAAGGTTTCATCCTGTGGATCGGAGACAATAGAGATAGGCACTTCGCCCACGCCAAACAGGTACAACATATTGAACTGGCCGGGAACAAAGCGATACGCGGCACGCTGATCCGGATCGACCAGCCGTAGCCGCAAGGTAAAAATACTGGGGGATTCCTGCACATACGCCACCACTTCTGCTGCGACGGGTAACGTGGCACTGAGCGGACCGTTTCCGGAGAGACACACCTCATTCATGCCTCATCCTCCCCGCTAATGATGCGTGCTTCCTTGACGAAATCGATCTCAGCCGGACACCAGGTTGTACAGCGCCCACATCCAACGCAACCACTACGGCCATATTGCGCGTGCCAGCTATCCAGCTTGTGTGTCATCCACTGGCGGTACCGACTCTTAATGTCAGGACGCACCTGAAACCCCGCTAAGTAGCCATGGTCAGCCGTGAAACAGGAATCCCATTCACGTACATGGTCGCTCTGCTCACCATCCAGAGTGACCACATCTCCCTCACTATGACAGAAACAACTGGGGCACACTTGGGTGCAATTGCCACAAGCTAAACACCGTTCCGCAATATCATCCCAACGCGGATGGTCGTGGTTGTTTTGCAAAATATTCATCAGCGGAATTTCAGGCAAGGCACGCTGCTGCACCTCAACTGCATGCTTATACTGAGCATATTGTGCAGACTGCTGTTCTTCTGACGCGGGCTGCAGACGAAGTGTTGCGATCAAGTCGTCAGCCTCATCACTACCCACTTCAATCAGGAATCCGTCGTCTAACTCGGTCAGGTTCAGATCAAATCCCATCCCGGCTGCAGGACCGTCACCCGTTGATGCACAAAAGCAGGTATCAGCAGGCCGCGCACAGTTTACTGAGATCAGGAACAGTCCCTTTCGCCGCGCTTCATACCAGGGATCTTTGAATTCACTTTTGAGGAAATGCAGATCTTGTAACCGCAAGCCTGCCAGATCACAGGCCCTGACACCTAACACCGCCCGTTTTTGAACAACCGGCTCTGGTGGAATAAATTCAATGGCGCCCTCACTCGAACGGCGAGCCTGCCAGATCACCTCACGCGGAGCGAATAGAAACGGCTTCAGAGATTCGGGGCCGTTTGCCCAGTCAAAATAACGCACTGAGGACGTATTTCCGAGACGATAGTAACCCGCTGCCTGTTGGTCATTAACCCCCTGCGGTAACTGGGTCACATCCTGTAGGTTGAGATACACAATGGCACCGTCACGCACTTGAGGTCCAAATACCTCATAGTCGTTCAGCCGTAACAGATCCACCAGCTGTTGCAGATGGTCACGTGGTAAAAAACCGGCAAGTTGTGGCTGCATAGCAATTCGGCTCCCCGAAGACGCGTATCATGATTGCCCCGGAGGCACCTGGACAAAAATTCACCGTATCTGCCAGATTAGAGCATGAACGGGAGATTAGAAAGGCGGAAAGCCTCACTATTGATCTGGATTGGGAGGGCGTTAATTCGTGGCTCCCGCTCTGCGAACAATGACCCGCTATACTTCCTGTATATCCAACATCAGGATTTTGGCCGTGCCGATACGAACATATCTGTCATGGATGATCTGCTCACTTCTGCTTTTGATTGGTTTGGCGATGCCATCCATTCTGGCTCAGAACACAACCAGCCGTGACATATGGCACTTGAAGATATCCGGTGTTATTGGTCCTGCCAGCGGGGATCTGCTGGTCCGTACACTGAGCGACGCCAATGAGAAAAAAGTCCACCTGTTAGTACTCCAGCTGGATACGCCCGGCGGCCTCGACACATCAATGCGTAATATGATTCAGGCCATTATTGACTCCCCCGTGCCTGTTGCCACCTTTGTTCATCCTAAAGGGGCCCGTGCCGCCAGCGCCGGAACTTACCTGCTGTACGCCAGCCACATCGCCGCGATGGCACCGGCGACCAATCTCGGGGCAGCAACCCCGGTACAGATTGGAATGACGCCCCCGCAGCCCAGAGATCCAACCAAGCAAGATGAGAAAGACGATAACCTCGGAGCAGCCGCCCATAATCCGATGCAAAAAAAGATTATGAATGATGCCGCCGCCTACATCCGTGGACTGGCCGACCTGCACGGACGCAACGCGGACTGGGCTGAAAAAGCAGTGCGCGACGCCGCCAGCCTGAGCGCCTCTGAAGCGCTGAAAGAGGGGGTTATCGATCTGATGGCCAATGATCTGAATAATCTGTTGCAACAGCTGGACGGAAGAGAGATTAAGGTACGAGACCAGCCTTATCAGCTCCGCACAACCGATGTCCGCCTCTACGAAGTCACCACCGACTGGCGTTACGATTTTCTCTCGGTTATCACCAACCCGAACGTGGCCTATATCCTGATGCTCGCGGGGCTATACGGTCTGTTGCTGGAGTTCTATAACCCCGGCGTAGGGCTACCCGGCGTCATCGGCGGTATCAGTTTGCTCATCGCGCTCTACGCCTTCCAGCTCCTGCCCGTGAGTTACGCCGGGCTGGCCCTGATTGCACTGGGCGTCGGCCTGATGGTCACTGAAGCGATGTCCCCCAGTTTCGGTATTTTTGGTATCGGTGGGGCGATCTCGTTTGCCATTGGCTCCGTCCTGTTGATGGATACCGAGCTACCCGCGTTTCAAATTGCGATTCCGGTCATCGCGGCCTTTACTGCCGTCACCGGAGGGCTTTGTGTATTTGTACTGGCGATGGCACTGCGCGCGCGACGCAGCGCTGTGGTCAGTGGCTCCAGTATGCTGGTCGGAACAAAAGCCCTGGCGCTGGAAAACTTTCATGAACTAGGCAAGGTCCAACTACACGGCGAGATCTGGAACGCACAAGCCACTTCCCCGATAAATGCAGGTGAACAGGTAACGATCCTCAGCGTAAAAGGACTGTTACTGGAGGTTGCCAAAGACGACCGTCCAACAACGGGAGATCCCCAATGATCACGCTATATTTTTACATCAGTATGGTTGTACTGATCCTCGCCCTGCTGATCAGCACCTTCCGCATCCTGCGGGAGTATGAACGCGGCGTCATTTTTCTGCTCGGGCGATTCTATAAGGTGAAGGGTCCCGGGTTGATCATCGTCATCCCATTGATCCAGACTATGGTACGTGTGGACATTCGTACGGTGGTCATGGATGTGCCCACGCAAGATGTTATCTCGCGGGATAACGTGTCGGTGATGGTCAACGCCGTGGTGTACTACCGTGTCGTAGATTCGCAAAAAGCGATCATCAATGTGGAAAACTTCCACGAAGCCACCAGTCAGCTGGCGCAAACCACGTTACGCTCGGTCCTCGGCCAACACGAACTGGATGAAATGCTGGCGTCGCGCGAAACCCTCAACCGGGATATTCAGACCATCCTCGATCAGCAGACCGATGACTGGGGCATCAAGGTCAGTAATGTGGAGATCAAGCATGTTGATCTGAATGAATCGATGATCCGTGCAATCGCGAAGCAAGCGGAATCAGAACGTGAACGGCGGGCAAAAGTGATCCACGCAATGGGTGAACTGGAAGCCTCAGAGAAGTTGCGCGAAGCAGCTGCAATTTTGTCGGAACAACCCAAGGCACTGCAATTAAGGTATCTTCAGACCCTCACCGAGATAGCGGGCGAACACAGTAACACCATCGTTTTCCCCCTGCCGATTGATCTGTTTAATACCCTGAAGGACGGCATAAGCACAGCAAAAAAATAAGCAGGATAGAGACTGCACATTAGGCGACAGATCACATACCATCCCTGTTATCCACAGGTAAAATCACAGGGATTGCGCTTTGCAGCAGATCATTAACCACAGCCAGACCGTTACGCTAACCGATAGTATTCAGCGTTACCAAAAATCCCCACCCGCCCAGCCTCTGCTGCACATCAGCAACCAGAGCTGCGAGGCAGTTATTGCGGTTCAGGGAGCACACTTAATCCAGTTCAAGCCCCAATCAGCTGCTGAACTGCTCTGGCTCAGTCCTAACGCCATCTTCGCCGAAGGTACGGCGATCCGCGGCGGGATTCCCGTGTGCCTGCCCTGGTTTGGTGTGAACCAAAAAGATCCCTCCAAACCTAAGCATGGTTTTGTACGCAATCAGGACTGGCAGCTCAGCGAGATTCACGAACCTGATCCGAACACCACCGAACTGGTCTTTACGTACGAATCCAGTACTGCGGATTGGGCGCTGTTCCCGCATCCGTTTACCGCCCAACTGCAGATAACACTATCGAATAAGATCGAGCTTAAACTCACACTCCACAATCGGTCGGCTTCAGACGCCGAATTCAGCTGGGCACTGCACAGCTACCATCCAGTTACAGACCTGGCATCCACTGCCGTTGCAGGGCTATCAGGTCTGAACTACCTGGATAACCTGCAAGGACTTAAGCCCACGCTTCAGGACAGCAATATACGCTTTAACGGCGAAGTCGATCGTGTGTATGAATCCGTACCCGTCTCCCAACAGATACTGGGACAGCCCACCATCAGCATCAGCGGACACAACTGCGAGACAGCTATTGTGTGGAATCCCGGCGCTGAAAATGCAGCAGCCATGAACGATGTTGGAGAAGGGATCCATCAGCAATTTATCTGCGTAGAGAGAGGCGCGGCATTTCGCAACAGCTGGGTATTGGCACCGGATGAGAGTCGGCAGGCAACCCTACAGATCACCGGGACATCTTAGGCCCTGGATCTGTTACCCTCTGGATAAACTTTCTGATCACACTAAGGAGCTTGTATGTCGATCAGCAATGCGGTCATCAACATCACCAATCTGCGCTTACGCACGTTTATCGGATTTAATCCTGAAGAGATGACCAAACAACAGGACGTTGTGATCAATATCGAAATTCACTACCCCGCGGATAAAGCGATGACCAATGATGATGTAGAGGCTGCGCTCAACTACAAAGTCATCACAAAAAAGGTCATCTCCCACGTGGAAGCCGGGCACTTTAAACTGCTGGAAAAACTGGTATCCGATGTGCTGGATATCTGCAGCGAACACGACTGGACCGAATACGCGCGGGTCACGATCGATAAGCCCCATGCATTGCGCTTTGCCGATTCCGTGTCATTGTCACTGGAGTGGCGGAAGTAACATCCGGCGCTAGGTCAGTCTAATCCTGAGAGGTTGTATGGGGTATCGCATTGCTCCATACAGCCTATCGGTTGAGATCCTTTAACAGCGCAATTCGACTCTGATCCGGCATATCCATATCGACATAGTATCCGGGATGATCAACGCCCATGCGCACACCGGTTTTTGCATTCTTAACAGATTTCAGCACCTTCGACGGCAACTCGAAACGTAAAAAATGCACGCTGGATGTCTTCTCTTCATTTTCCCGCTCCAGGTCTTCATCAGCGATCGCGTAGACCGGTTCATAGCCGTTGACGCGTATCCACAGCTTACGCTCCACACCAATCAGTTCAGCCAGTGCGTGACGACGCTCATCCACGTCGCTGTACTCTATCAGCATGGTCGCTTTCCAGTTATTACCATCAGGAATCAAGGGGTTGTAGGTATCCAGTTCCTCCTGAATCGCATCCGCTTCAAAAATCCGCTCAACACGCAGCATCTCCTGAATCTGATACTGCATGGTCAGACGATCCTCGAATAACAACCGAATGTGCTCACCCAGCTGAATCTGACGCTGCGCTTTGTGGGTCATAACATCACGCCGGAACTGATCACGGCAGGCCGCATACGCCT
Organism: Oceanospirillaceae bacterium; assembly: GCA_023954795.1. GTDB lineage: Bacteria > Pseudomonadota > Gammaproteobacteria > Pseudomonadales > Balneatricaceae > Pontibacterium. The sequence goes on from JAGSHA010000006.1 coordinate 21,730, forward strand.
CCAATGACAGCAAATCATCACGTGTAAGTTTGTTCATGCTCAACACTCCTCAGAGTCCGTAAGCTTTGTGTAGCAGACTGATGGGGTGCAACGAACCTTCAACCGTATCGCTCAGACGCGCAATATGACTGCCTGCCATCGGGCAGTCACTGCTCAGGGTTGCGCCTTCAGCCGCTTTCACTTTACGGGCAACCGGCCGTCCAATTTTCACCGCTTTATCGTGAGTTTCCACTTTGACTGCATACGTACCGTCATGACCGGAACAACGCTCCAGCACGTTCACCCGCGTATCAGGTATCAACTGCAATACATCACGGGCTTTATAGCCGATATTCTGCACCCGTAAATGACACGCCACCTGATAGCTAATATCACCCAGTGGATTTGAAAAATCTTTGCGTAGCAGTCCCGCTTTGTGGCGTAACCAGAGGTATTCAAAGGGATCAAAAAACGCCTGCTGCACCTTTTTCACGTCCGGGTCATCGGGAAACATCAGAGGTAACTCCTGCTTAAACATCAGGACACAGGATGGCACCAGCGCGGTCAGATCGTAGCCCTGATCCACCAGATCAGCCAACACAGGGATGTTGTCTTCCTTAGCACGCTCTACCGATGCCAAATCGCCCAACTCCATTTTGGGCATACCACAGCACCGCTCTTTTCCGACCAGTTTCACTGGAATCGAGTTGTGGTGGAAAACATCCACCAGATGTTCACCCAGTTCAGGGCTGTTGTTATTACCGTAACAGGTCGCGAACAGGGCTATTTTGCCACGGGTTTTATCCGTAGCCGTGGCGGTGACAGCACGTAGCTCAGACAGTTGAGAGGTCACCCGCTTACGCAGCGTTTTCGAATCAAACTTGGGTAACACCGCCTGATGATGAATGCCTATGCTCTGTTCCATCAGGTTTCTGGCCCAGCGCTGTTCGTTCAGTGCATTGATGGTGACATCAATCAGCGGGATCGTTGCCCAACGCCCCACTTGATCAGTGTTGGTTAGCACCCGGTCGCGAAAATTCGCCCCCTGGTCTTTGTACTTCACCGCTTTTGCCCGCAACATCAGGTGAGGAAAATCGACGTTCCATTCATGCGGCGGTACGTAGGGACATTTGGTCATGTAACACATGTCACAGAGATAACACTGATCAGTGACCTTCATGAAGTCCATGGGATCAACACCGTCCACTTCCATGGTGTCGGATTCATCAACCAGATCAAATAACGTCGGGAAGGCATCACAGAGGTTCACACAGCGTCTGCAGCCATGGCAGATGTCGAACACCCGCTCCAGCTCCTGATTAAGATCATCGACGTTATAAAAAGACTCGTTCTTCCAGTCCAGCGGATGGCGTGTAGGTGCGTCCAAACTGCCCTCACGGTCAGGCGATTTGCTCATACCGTTGTTCTCACTGCCGGAAATCAGCGCAATCGTCTTGCCCTGATTTCCAGGTCAGAGTTAGTCCAGTGCATCCAGTGCTTTCTGGAACCGATTGGCGTGGCTGCGTTCCGCTTTGGCCAGCGTTTCAAACCAGTCAGCAATTTCGTCGAAGCCCTCTTCCCGGGCAGCTTTCGCCATTCCCGGATACATATCAGTATACTCGTGGGTTTCACCGGCAATCGCCGCTTTCAGGTTATTGGAGGTCTCGCCGATTGGCAGACCGGTTGCGGGGTCCCCCACCTCCTCGAGGTAATCAAGATGGCCATGCGCATGGCCAGTCTCACCTTCGGCGGTGGAGCGGAAAACAGCTGACACATCGTTATAGCCCTCAACATCGGCCTTAGCGGCAAAGTAGAGATAACGACGATTGGCCTGAGATTCGCCCGCGAATGCATCCTTCAGATTTTGCTCCGTCCTGCTACCTTTGAGAGACATAGTCACTCTCCTCTATCAGTGAATCAAGACAGCTCAACTTAATGATAGATAGCCAAATCACAGGTAGCTAAATAGAGAATCTTTATCTGATCTATTGAGTGCCGCTATGACCCGAGAATGATCAGCACGCGGTGTGGGGTTGGTGGCAGCTAGGGTCATCCATAACCGACGCTGCCACCGGGGTTAAACTTCTGCGGGTTCGTATGTCTGAACGACAATGCTGGCGAGATCCGGCGTCGGGCGGCCAATATGATAACCCTGTGCATAGGTAATGTTGGCGGCTTCAACCAACTCCAGTACCTCTTCGCTCTCCACAAATTCAGCGATTGTTTCCAGATTCAGCTCCCTGGATAACTTGGCAATGCTGTTCACGAACGCCATATCGCGCTTATCACTGGCCATATTGGCGATAAATTCACCTTCGATTTTGACGTAATCGATTGGCAGATGCTTGAGGTAGTGGAAGGAGGAGAATCCTGAGCCGAAGTCATCAATCGCCAGCTTAAAACCTTCGTCTTTAAGGTTGGCCACAAACTGTTCCAGCATCGAGATACTTTTTACCGTATCCCGTTCAGTGATCTCAAATACGATATTTCCCGTGTTGATTTCATACTGTCGGGTTAAGCGTTTAACCTGCTGGATAAAATCACTCACGACAACTGCACGGGGAGACATATTGATAAACAACAGCCCCCTGTAATTGATCTCACGTGCCGCGGCGAATGCCTTCTCCATGACGATATAATCCAGCGCATGGATCTTATCCATGGATTCTGCAATCTCTATAAATTCAGCCGCTTTCATCAGGCTATCATCCGGTAGCTCGATACGACTCAGTACTTCCACTGCGGTGACTTTTCCGTTATCTGTACGCTGAATCGGCTGAAATACCGGGATCAGTTTTCGATGCTCAATGGCATGTTTCACCAACAGTGTTTTCTCGCTCATATCTTTAAAGATATTCACAAGGTCATGCTCGTCAGGTACACACAGACGGTCCTTACCGTCCTGCTTCGCCCGATACATCAGGTTATCCACAAACATGAACAGATCTTTCTTACTCTGTGCATGATCAGGATAGATGCCGATACCGATCGATGCCGTGATCTTCAGCTCCGCCCCGGAACTATGCTCAACCGAGAAGCAACGGATACGATCCAGCAACATCCGCCCCGCCTCTTCCGCACTTTCCAGCGAGGCTTCTGACAACATCACAACAAACTCATCACCGCCATAGCGGGCCACGACAGCACCCTGCTCAAAGGTCTTTTGCAAACATTCGGCGAACATTTCTAACAGCTTATCGCCCCAGCTGTGACCATAACCGTCATTGATCGATTTGAAATTATCCAGATCGATCATCAGCACCGCCACTTTGTAATCGTGGCGCGCACAACGATCCAGCTCATACTCCAGCAGTTCCCAGAACATCCGCTGGTTGTATAAGTTGGTCAGCGGATCTCGCGTTGCGTAATACTCCAGATCATTGGTGTATTTGTAGATCGCTCGCACCGAGCCCACAACGTTTAGCAGGGTAGATAACACACTTTCCAGTACCAGCAACTTGGTCTGATCGCGGATGATTTCGGCTTGCACCCCGATGCCGACAATACCGCCAATTTTCGGCGTATCCACGAGCAGGGATTTACACTGCAATTCGATGCTGTCCTGATCCAGCTCGATCAGCTCACCTTCTCGGCTAGCAATGTTGTGACGCACATTCAAACCAGCGGAATACAACTGCGAGTCACTCTCTTTCAAGCGGCGTATGACCGCTTTTTCCATGTTGTCCTGTGTGTCCTGACTCGCTGGACGTAACCAGAAAATCTCCAGATCAAAGAGCTCATCATCCACCTTAAAGATGGAGAACATCGTGTGCGCATCAATAACTTTGTTGATCTCAAGTAGCAGGTCACTGACATGCTCTCGCCAGTCCCGAACTACTTCAGACGTAATCACAAATTTTTCCAGCAACCGGATCTCAAATTCCAGCAGCTCCTTATCCACCGCTACATGACGCAGTTTGGTTGCCAGCGTGCCAACCTCATCATAGATGCGCGCCAGTTCGTGAAAGGCAAGTTTGGACCGCTCCCGCTCTAACTTTTCCAGATCCGCTATCGATTCAACAGTCGCCACACTGGTGGTGAGCTGATTAATCGATTCATCAACCCGGCGGGTGAGTGAGCGTACCGCCAGAAAACCCAGCAGCAACGGCAAGGGGGCGATAAGCAAGAGGTTAAAAATGAGATTGGTTTTGGCTTGAGCAACCGTCGCTGCTAACTCTTGTTGGACTTCGATCAATCCCAGCGTTTGCCCCAATGTGGCATTGGTATGACACGCCAAACAAGTTTCTTTCGCGGTTAACGGGTAAAGATAGCGACTGGAATCATCCACTTGCTGTGAGAGGGGCTGGCCTGTGCGGATCGCCTCTTTCAGGCTGTCATCCATCACGGGCTGGTCAATACGACCGAATAGCTGATCGACAACAGGCGCCCGATAGAGAGACACTTTCAGATCTGACTGAGCATTATCCCGCTCCATCTGACCGAGAAATTGCTCGAGTTGCTGACGACTCCAGCCCTGGCTCATCACCAGATACATAGAATTGAACGTCTGACGAGCGACACGTTCTGCAATCTCGTTAGCATTGTCACGAATACTGCTGGTAAAGGCGTGGCTGGCAATTAAAAAAATCACCAGAAATCCGAGTGCCGAAAACAGCAGGATCCATCTCAGAAGATAGGTTTTGATTGTACTGCGTTGAGATTGCATTTTGTTTTAATTTTCCACCACAAAACAGAAAGCGCACTTAAACGTAGCACAAGACCACTGTTTTAAAAGAAAATATTTAACAAAGTCTAAAAAATCGCGCTGAGATCAATATTCATCTTGTTTGATTTCTGCGTCTTATTTGACCACGAATTGTTCAAACAAACGTTTACTTCAAAGACAAATACTAGGAGGCCAAAACAAAACAGGCCCCTGAGCAGGGGCCTGGAAGGATATCGAGCGTATCGACGCTCAACATGCAATTAAACACATCCGATTGGATCAGTGCAGATCCAGTACATCCTGCATATTGTAGATCGCGTTTTCTTTACCGTTAACCCAGCGCGCTGCACGCACTGCACCTTTAGCAAAGGTCATACGGGAGCTGGCCTTATGTGTAATCTCTACACGCTCACCTTCAGTCGCGAACAGGACAGTGTGATCACCCACCACGTCACCCGCACGAATGGTTGCAAAACCGATCTCTTTCTTCGGACGCGCACCGGTCTGACCTTCACGGCCATACACTGCGCATTCTTTCAGATCACGATCCAGCGCATCAGCCACGGCTTCGCCCATGCTCAGCGCGGTGCCTGATGGAGAATCCACTTTGTGATGATGATGGGCTTCGATAATTTCGACATCGTAGTCGTCACCCAGCGCTTTAGCTGCCATAGCCAACAACTTGAAGCACAAGTTCACACCGACACTCATGTTGGAGGCAAAAACGCCCGCCAGCTTGTCACCGTAACTATTCAGCTCATCGCGTTCAGCATCGCTCAAACCGGTCGTGCCAATCACGATCTGTTTACCGTTTTCAGCACAGAACGCCAGGTTTTTCAGGGTTGCCTGAGGGGCGGTGAAATCGATCAGCACGTCGAAATCATTCACTGCATCGGCCAGGTCACCCACGATGTTCACGCCCAGCTTACCTACACCGGCCACTTCACCCGCATCGACACCAATCAGAGAGCTGCTAGGCTCAACGATCGCGGCACCTAACTCAACGCCTTCGGCCTGCTGGATCGCTTCGATATTGGCCTTACCCATACGTCCGGCTGCACCGGTCACTGCAATTCTGATCATGCGATTCTGTCCTGATTCATTGCCGTTCAACGCGGCTTATTCTTCGTTCGGAATATTCTGGTCCATATCCAGCGCGGGTTTTTCACACCCTGCACTGCCCACAATCTTCGCAGGCACGCCTACGACAGTCGTGTGAGGTGGCACGTCTTCCAGTACCACAGAGCCACCGCCTACTTTTGCGCCAGCACCTACTTCAATATTGCCAAAGATCTTCGCCCCGGCGGCAATCAATACGCCTTCTCGGATCTTAGGATGGCGGTCACCGGATTCTTTCCCGGTCCCCCCGAGGGTGACGTTCTGCAAGATCGATACGTCGTTTTCGATCACACAGGTTTCACCCACGACAATACCGGTTGCATGATCAAACATCACACCGCGACCGATACAGGCCGCTGGATGAATATCAACCTGCAAGGTGGAGCTGACACGGCTCTGAATATACAAAGCCATCGAAGTACGCCCCTGTTTCCACATCCAATTTGCAATACGATGAGCCTGAATAGCGTGAAAGCCTTTCAGATAGAGCAGCACCGTTGAAAGCTTACCGATAGCTGGATCTCGCGTCCGCACGGCACTCAGGTCGTGGCAGACCGACATAATAATCTGTGGCTCAGATTCATACGCCTGCTCGATCAGTTCGCGCAAAGTAACGGCAGGCATGACTTCATCAGCCAATTTTCCCGCCAGCAGGTAGGAAAGAGCCGATGCCAGATCACGATGACCAATAATGGTTGCATGGAAAAAACTTGCCAGAAACGGTTCATTTTCCGCTTCAATACGTGCTTCTTCCTGAATTAATGCCCAAAGCGCTTTGGGTTCTAGCGGTATGGAGGTCATGACGCCCTCAATAGTGTGACCAGAAAACAGTATGGGCCACCGCAGCGGCCCAGCACTTAGGTCATATCTTCAAAAAACTTTTTCACGGAATCAAAGAAGCCGTGTTTTTTGGGTGAGTGCTTGCTGTCACCCTGCTCCATCTCTTCCTGAAACTCTTTCAGCAAGGATTTCTGACGACTGCTCAGGTTCACGGGTGTTTCAACAACCGCACGTACCAGCAAGTCACCAATCGAACCACCACGCACAGGTTTCACACCTTTGCCGCGCAATCGGAACAGTTTGCCGGTCTGGGTTTCGGCCGGAACCTTCAGTTTCACGCGGCCATCCAGCGTCGGCACTTCCAGCTCTCCGCCCAATGCGGCATCGATAAAGCTGATAGGCACTTCGCAGTATAGATGTTTACCATCGCGCTCGAAAATCGGATGCGCGACAACATTCACCTGAACGTAAAGATCACCGGCAGGTCCGCCATGCGTCCCCGCTTCGCCTTCGCCCGCCAGACGAATACGATCACCCGTATCCACACCCGGTGGAATCTTCACAGACAAGGTTTTGGTTTTTTCAATGCGACCCTGACCGCGGCAGTCACCGCATGGATCGGAGATCACATGACCTTCACCACGACAGGTCGGACAGGTTTGCTGAACAGAGAAAAATCCCTGCTGCATACGTACCTGACCCATACCGCCACAGGTGCCACATGTTTTAGGCTGTGTACCCGGCTTTGCACCACTACCATGACAGGTATCGCAGTTCACCAACGTTGGAATGTTGATGGTCTTCTCTACACCACGGACCGCATCTTCCAGTGAAAGATCCATGTTGTAACGCAGATCAGCACCGCGCTGCACAGAGCTACGACGGCCACCACCGCCGCCACCGAAGATGTCACCGAAGACATCACCAAAGATGTCACCAAAACCGCCTTCAAAGCCACCGCCCTGACCGCCACCCATATTAGGGTTCAC
>JAGSHA010000011.1 GCA_023954795.1 Oceanospirillaceae bacterium
CATTCAGCAGCGCTGCCACATAAGCTTCTTCAGGAATCTCTTCACGCACCGCATGGGAGTTGAAGTCGCAATAGGGGCACTTTTGGACACACCATGGGATATGGATGTAGAGGCTTAGAGGGGGCAGCGCGATACTCATAGGACGGGCGTTATACCTGCAGGTAAGGTTTGATACGGCTGATCAGTTCAGCCACCGCTTGTCCGCGGTGGCTCAGGACATTTTTCTGTTCCGGTGGCAGCTGGGCAGAGGCTTTATCCAGATCAGGGATCAGGAACAGAGGATCGTAACCAAAGCCGTTATCACCGCGGGCTTCGGTCAGAATCTGACCTTCCCACGTTCCTTGGCAGATCAGCGGGGTTGGGTCTTCGGCATGGCGCATGAAGACCAGCAGGCAGCGAAAACGTGCAGTACGTTTCTCTGCGGGCCGGTCTTTCAGCAACTCAAGCAGCTTGGTGTTGTTATCTGCATCGCTGGCACCGGGACCGGAAAAGCGGGCGGAATAGATACCCGGTGCACCCTGCAGGGCGTCCACTTCGAGACCTGAGTCATCTGCCAGTGCGGGCAGGCCGGTGATTTGCGCGGCGTGACGGGCTTTGAGAATCGCATTCTCAACAAAGCTCAGGCCGGTTTCGTCCGCATCGCTAACGTTAAAGTCAGATTGCGGTACTACCTCGACATCCATCTGTCCTAAAACCTGATTGAATTCGCGCAGTTTGCCTTTGTTGCCGCTGGCGAGAACAATTTTGTTGATCATCTGTAGCCTCATAAAAATAAAAGTCACGTCTCAAATGAACCGCGGTGCGCGTCGATTATCGACGTGCCTGGTCCATGCGGCGGTTTGCGAGAAGTTCAAAAGGTACGCGCTTACCGACGGCAGGCGCGTATCTGTCATTGTGGATTGAATCTGTCAGTCGGCGAAAAAGCGTTGCTCAAACTGCAGGTCATAGGCGGGTTGGTTCGGATCAGGCTGCACAGTGACAGAGATACGCATCAGCATATCGTCACTAAAGCCAAACTGACCGATGTAATAGACGGCGTTACCTTCATCGACCTTCTTGAAGTTGAGCTGCTGTGTCTGTTGTAGCAAGTTAGCTGCAGACCCGGAGATCAGCGCGGAGATCGGTTTTTTGTTGCCATCGGCTTCTTTTTTAAGCACGGAGACATTAATCATCGCACGGCGTTTGCCTCGCTGTAGCCCATAGGTTTTAGCAATATCGGGCTCAACAAAACTGCTGTTGAATGCGTTGTAGTGGATTTCGTAGTCGCCGTATGCGACAAACTGAGCGGCCTGCGCGGGAAGCGCCATAAACAATAAACTGATTGCTGCCGTACTCAGCAGGCGCTGCAAAAAATGAGAACCTGTTTTCATAACCTGCTTAGCCTCTTATCGGGTAATGCGGTAGATTGCGATCTCGCCCAGCATGTTGGGCCAGAGATGTATCCACCAGCGGTGGCGATGCTCATTATCCACAACTGTGCGTTCCATGATGTAGATATTGCGCTCTACACACAGACTTTCAAAGTCTTTGAAGGTGCAGAAGTGAATATTGGGCGTGTTATACCAAGTATAGGGCAGGAACTTGGATACCGGCATTTTCCCACGAAAAGCCAGGTAGCCACGGGCCCGCCAATGCCCAAAGTTCGGGAAGGTGACAATACACTCTTTCCCGATACGTAACAGCTCGTCGACGATCTGATCCGGGCGATGCATTGCTTGCAAAGCCTGTGTCATCACGACCGTATCGAAGCTGTTACTTTTGATACTGGATAAACCGGTATCAATGTCCTTTTCGATGACGTTTACGCCATTTTCTATACACGCGGTGATATTGTCCGCGTTAATTTCCAGTCCGTAACCACTCACCTCTTTGTGCTGTTGCAGATGGTGCAGCAGTTCGCCATCACCGCAGCCTACGTCCAGCACGCGGCTACCGGGTTCGATCCAGTTTCGGATGATTTCTAAATCGGCGCGCATCAGGTTGCCTCCCCGGAAGTCTGTGGAATATCCGCTTCAACCCGTTTCATGTAAGCCCTGAAGATCTCCATGTAGCGTGGAATGGGGATCAGAAAGGCATCATGCCCCTGTGGTGAGTCGATCTCTGCGTAGCTGACCTGTTTGCCCGCCTCTACTAATGCGTCGGTGATCGCGCGTGAACGTTCCGGAGAGAAACGCCAATCCGTGGTGAAAGAGATCACCATAAACTTACACAGTGCCCGTTTTAGTGCTGCTGGCAGGTCATGGTTGAAGTCTGCCGCCGGGTCGTAGTAGTCCAGTGCCTTGGTCATCAGCAGGTAGGTGTTGGCGTCAAACGCTGTCGAAAACCGCTCACCCTGATAGCGCAGGTAGGATTCCACCTCAAACTGTGGGTTAAAGTCGAAGCTGATTTTGCCTTCCCGCAGCTCACGCCCAAACTTGTCGCGCATACCGTCGTCGGACAGGTAAGTAATATGGCCGAGCATGCGTGCCAGCATCAGCCCCACCTTGGGTACTTCGTCCTGCGCGTAGTAATGGCCGTTGTGGAACTGAGGATCTTTACTGATGGCCTGACGGGCAACCTCATTAAATGCAATGTTCTGCGCGGATAGCTTCGGGGCCGCGGCAATAACCATGCAGTGGCGCAGGCGCTCCGGATAATCAATGGACCATTGCAACGCCTGCATGCCACCCAGACTACCGCCAATCACCGCTGCCCACTGTTCGATACCGAAGTGATCGGCGAGGCGTGCCTGACTGTTGACCCAGTCGGCGACGGTCATCAGCGGGAAATCGGGACCGTAGGGCTTGTTGGTGTCAGGATTCGTCTGATTCGGACCGCTGGAGCCGTGGCAGCCACCCAGATTGTTCAGACCGATGACAAAGAACTTATTGGTATCGATCGGCTTGCCGGGGCCGACTGCTGAATCCCACCAACCGGGTTTACGGTCATCCATGCTGTTATACCCTGCCACATGGTGATTACCAGACAAGGCATGGCAGATCAGAATGGCATTGGAACGTGCTTCATTCAGCTCACCATAGGTTTCAACCATCAGATGATACTGATCAAGGGTACGGCCGCAGGCCAGTTCGAGAGGTTGGTTAAACAGAATTTTTTCGGGCTGGATAAGACCAACCGAATCTTCAGGAATAATTTCGGGCATCACTCAATACTCAACAATAAAACGGAAAATAGAAAGCCGTTGTGCAGTTGAGCTTCACATCTCGTAAAACAGCAGGCTGTGTTGTACCAGAAGTGTCATGGTTGAGTTCACGTCCGTTTCTCAATATTCAATAAAGTCGGCAGCTTGGCCGGTTGTTCAATCCTGATCCGTTTCTGGCGGCCCAGTTCACCGCTGATGATACTGATGTCGCGCTTAGCCACGCCAAACTGTTTCGCCAGAAATTTGATCAGATGTGCATTGGCCCGCCCGTCAATGGGCGGTGCCGTGATGCGGATTTTAACACTGTCACCGTGTAATCCGACAATCTCATCTTTTGCTGCTTTGGGCTGCAGGTGGCAGCTCAGGAGCAGGTCGTTCTCTTGCCACTGATAAAACGTCATTAAATGACGTAAGGCGCAAGCTGCCCACGGATAATCTGGATCACCAGAAAGATCAGAATCGGTGACAGGTCCAGACCACCCAGCGGTGGGATCACTTTACGTGCCAGTTCCATCAGCGGTTCGGTCAGCTGCTGAATCAGTTGTGGTCCCGGATGATAACTGCCCGGTGCGACCCAGCTGATTATCACCGATGCCAGTACCGCCCAGAAGTACACCATAAGTACGGTATCGACCACGGTGATCGCAGAGAAGATCAACATGCTTGGTATCTGCAGAGCACCGCCGTTGATCATAACGATCAGAGCAAGTGTGGCAAACTTGACCAGCAGTGCCAGTATCAGTGCGGACATATCCCAGCGACCCGTGCGGGGCAGCATCTTCTGGAATGGCACCAGAGGTTTGTTGGTGAGACGAACCACCGCCTGCGAGATCGGGTTGTAGTAATCGGCGCGGGCCAACTGCAACAAGAAACGCAGAATAACGATGAATAAGTAAAGGCCACCTACGGTGGAGATTATGAGCGTTAACGGATCCTGTCCCATCTCTTTTCCTGTCTCGGTAATACGGCTGGGTTTGAGCACATAATTGCTGGAAGTATAGAGCCTTACGCCGGGATGTTGAACTCTGAACATACCGGTATAAGGCTGATTTAGCCGCAGTTTTTACTGATCAAGCTCTTTTGCCAGCTCGACAGAGCGGTCATTGCAGGCTTTTAGCGCGGTATCTACCAGTTCTGGTAGGCCACCATCGATAAAACGTTTGATCGCTTGTTCGGTGGTTCCGTTAGGAGAGGTGACGCGGCGACGCAATTCACCCGGATCAACGTCGCTGCTGCTGGCCATCTTAGCGGCCCCCAGTGCGGTTTGCAGCGTCAGTTGGGTTGCGACCTCGTTGCTCAGGCCCAATTTCTTACCCGCTTCGATCATGCTTTCCATCATCAGGAAGTAATACGCAGGTCCTGAACCGGATACAGCTGTCACGGCGTCCAACTGGCTTTCTTCATCGACCCACAGGGCGATTCCGATCGCCGCCAGAATTTCTTCAGCCTGCTGGCGTTGTTCGTCGCTGACAAAGGTATTGGCATATAAGCCACTAGCGCCGGTCTGTACCAGTGCCGGGGTGTTTGGCATGCAGCGAACAATCGCGTTGCTGGTGCCGAGCCAGTGATCGATAGTTGGCGACATAATGCCGGCGGCGATCGAGATAATCAGCGGCTGCTGAGTTTGTACCGCATCTACAATCTCGTCACATACGCTTTTCAGAATCTGTGGTTTAACGGATAACACGACAATATCAGCACAGGCCACGGCTTCACTGTTTTTATCGCTGGTCTTAACGCCCTGAATCGCCAGATCGGTCAGCTTGGCTGTAGTGGGTTCTGTTGCCCAGATCTGTTCTGCCGGATAGCCGTTGTCGATCAGGCCGCCGATAATCGCACGGGCCATGTTGCCGGCACCGATAAACGCCAGAGTAGGTTGTTTGTTCAAAGGTCTGTCCTCAATTCTGCTTGTTGCTGTAATCACGTGCGCCAAAAATAGCGGTGCCGATACGCACAATAGTCGCGCCTTCAGCGATGGCCATAGCCATATCGCCGGACATCCCCATCGATAGAGTATCTAGCGTTGGATGGTTTTGTTTAAGCTCCGTAAACAGCTGCTGCATACGGCGGAACGCTTCGCGCTGTTGTTCTGGATCGTCGGTCGCCTGTGGAATGGCCATCAGACCGCGCAGTTCAATGCGAGGTAGGGCGGCGATCTCTGCGACCAGTGTTGCAGCATCTTCCGGCAGGCAACCTGCTTTACTCTCTTCACCGCTGATATTGATCTGGAGACAGATATTCAGCGCAGGTAAGTGTTCGGGACGCTGTTCTGACAGGCGACGGGCAATTTTAATCCGGTCGACGCTATGAACCCAATGAAAACTTTCAGCAATCGGTCGTGTTTTGTTGGACTGAATCGGGCCAATAAAATGCCAGCAAAGGTCGTCTAATGCCGATAATGCGTCTATCTTTTCCAGACTCTCCTGCAGATAGTTTTCGCCAAAGTGGCGTTGACCGTGGTCGTAGGCCTGTTTCAGCTCATCCGCAGTGCGGGTTTTACTGACCGCCAGCAGGGTAATGTCAGCCGGTTCACGACCGGTGGCGGTTGCAGCTTCATGGATCTGCTGCTGAACCTTAATCAGGTTGTTATTGATACAGGGCATGGGGTAAATAACCTATCCGATTGGCTTGCTGCGTCTATTCTGCTAGAACTAGTGACTTCGTTGAAGGGGTCTTGGAAAACCACATACTATGGATATTACTGAACTTTTGTCATTTGCTGTACAGCAGAATGCTTCTGATCTTCATGTGACGGCTGGGATGCCGCCGCTGATCCGCGTCGACGGCGATGTTCGGCGGATAAAATTGCCGGCAATGGAGCACAAAGAGGTCCATTCGCTGGTGTATGAAATCATGAACGATAAACAGCGAAAAGAGTACGAAGAAAATCTGGAAGTGGATTTCTCGTTCGAGATTCCGGGGCTGGCGCGTTTTCGTGTGAATGCGTTTAACCAGAATCGTGGTGCAGCGGCTGTATTCCGTACTATCCCAAGTAAAGTATTGGGTATGGAAGAGCTGGGCATGGGCGGTGTGTTTCGTGACCTGTCCGAAAAACACCGGGGACTGGTGCTGGTTACAGGCCCGACTGGTTCCGGTAAGAGTACCACGCTGGCGGCGATGGTCGATTACATCAATGAAACCCGCTCAGACCATATTCTGACCATTGAAGACCCGATTGAATTTGTACACGAGAGTAAAAAATCGCTGATCAACCAGCGTGAAGTACACCGTGATACCCACGGTTTTTCCAACGCTCTGCGATCTGCCCTGCGTGAAGATCCGGATATTATTCTGGTCGGCGAGATGCGAGATCTGGAAACAATTCGTCTGGCACTGACCGCGGCCGAAACGGGCCACCTTGTTTTTGGTACACTGCACACAACCTCAGCGGCAAAAACCATCGACCGTATTATCGATGTATTCCCCGCCGCGGAGAAATCGATGGTGCGTTCAATGCTGTCGGAATCGTTGCAAGGCGTCATCGCTCAGACGTTGTTGAAAAAAAGTGGCGGTGGCCGTGTGGCGGCGCATGAAATTATGATTGGTACACCTGCGATTCGTAACCTGATCCGCGAGGATAAGGTGGCGCAGATGTACTCCGCTATCCAGACTGGTGCCGCTTTCGGGATGAAAACACTGGACCAGAGCCTGGGAGAACTGCTGCAGAAAGGACTGATTGGCCGGGAATCGGCACGCGAAAAAGCTCAGAACCCAACTGCGTTCTAAATGCTGATGCTGTAAGGAGCATGCTGTGGATTTTACTCAGCTACTGAAAGTGATGGTGGACAGGGAAGCGTCCGACCTCTTTGTGACGGCGGATGCACGTCCCACCATCAAGGTGGATGGCACGCTGAAGCCTTTAACCCGTGAGCCGATTAGTGGCGAGCAGTCTCGGGCGCTGGTCTTCAGCACCATGAATGATAAACAGCTGGCGGAATTTGAAGGCACACGCGAGTGTAACTTTGCCATCTCCATCCCCACGATGGGGCGTTTTCGTGTCTCGGCCTTTTATCAGCGTGATGTACCCGGCATGGTATTGCGTCGTATCAACGACTACATCCCCAGCTTCGATGAATTGAATCTGCCAGACGTGTTAAAAAGTCTGACGATGACCAAACGAGGGCTGATTCTGTTTGTCGGGGGTACCTCGACCGGTAAATCCACCTCCCTGGCCTCGATGATCGACTACCGTAACAGTAACAGCCGCGGCCATATCATCACAATTGAAGACCCGATCGAGTTTATGCATCCGCATAAGCAGTGCATCGTGACTCAGCGTGAAGTCGGTATTGATACGGATTCCTTCGAAGTGGCGTTGAAAAACACCCTGCGTCAGGCTCCCGACGTGATCCTGATGGGGGAGATCCGGACGAAGGAAACGATGCAATACGGTATGACGTTTGCTGAGACCGGCCATCTCTGTCTGGCAACGATGCATGCAAATAACGCCAACCAGGCGTTGGACAGGATTATCAGCTTCTTCCCGCCGGAACATCACGATCAGCTGTGGATGGATTTGTCGTTGAACCTGAAAGCGATTGTGGCTCAGCAGCTATTACCCGCGAAGGACGGCAAAGGCCGCCGGGCTGCGATCGAAGTGTTGATCAATACGCCATTGATTCAGGACTTGATCCGCAAGGGCAATGTCCATGAAATCAAAGAGGTCATGAAAAAGTCCACCAATCTGGGCATGCAAACCTTCGATCAGGCCTTGTTTACATTGTTCAAAGAAGGTGTGATTGATTACGACGTGGCACTGAACCATGCGGATTCAGCCAACGATCTGCGTCTGATGATTAAACTGGATGCTAAGGCGAACCCTGAGCTGGATAAGATCGACGAAGCGGAGTTCTCGCTGCAGGGCGAAGATGACTATATCGACGATCTGGGTGGAAACCCAATTAAGCCCAAGGGAAAATAACTAACAAGTCATACCCGATAGCTTTTAGTCGTATCGGGTTAGGCTGTTGCTCTGATATTAAATCAAGATGAACCGGCGACGCTGGTTACAGGTGATACCCGAAAACGCTGGGATGGAGCGGGCTTAGGGGGCGTCCCCAATACCGCTTCAGGCGTGCCGTCAGCAACGATCCGGCCTTGCGCCATGACAATGACCCGGGTCGCAATTGCTGCGGCGATAGAGGGACGGTGTGTCGACAGCACTAACATATCGTCCGACTTCATACGTGCCTGCAGACACTTCAGAACATTTTTTTCTGTACGACCATCTAAAGCCGCCGTTGGCTCGTCCAACAGCCAAATCTTAGGCGCTGCGAGGCAGACGCGTCCCAAGCCAACCAGCTGTTTTTGTCCACCCGAGAGGCCTTCACCGCCTTCGCTCAGCGTAAGCTGCATGCCTTTAGGGTGGTAATCCGCCACCTGATCCAGCCCAAGTTGCTGGCAGACCTCCTGAACATGATCGTCCTGAGTCTGACCTGCCAGTGTCAGGTTATCCAGTAATGTGCCTTTAAACAGCTGCACCGTTTGAGGCAGGTAGCCGATTGTTGCGCTCATGGCATCCGGTTCCTGTTGCCGACCTGCATGATCAGACAAAAGTACGTCGCCTTCGCTAGGGCGATAAAGTCCTGCGAGCAGTTTCAGTAGTGTGGACTTTCCTGAGCCGATAGTGCCTAAAACCACCACGCGCTCTCCGGCGTTGATGCTGAGCTGCTTAACATCCAGTTGCGTCAGTGGCGAATGGTCGTAAGCGAAACGCAGATTGTTTAACTGCAGCTGTTTCGGTGTGCTGGTGGAGGTGGCTAACTTCTCCTCTTGGGGAGCGATGGTTTCCAGTGTCAGGAGTTGATCCAGGTTTTTGAGTGTTTGCGCAACATTTTGCCACTGGGCCATGTAGTTCACACTTTGGGTAACGGGAGAGATGACACGCCCCCCCAGAATACTGCAGGCGATCAATGCGCCTATGGTCAGGTTGCCCTGAGCAATCTGATAGACCCCTACCAGAATCGCTAATACGTAAGCACAGGTGGCGAGGCTGGCGGATGTGATCAGGCCAAAGTTGTTAATATCTTTTTGCTGGATACTGTATGCGCTGATGGATTCGGTGAGAATTGCCCAGCGAGACTCAAACTGTGCGGTGGCATTGTCGGCGCGGATGGTTTCTGCACCCTGAAGGGCTTCAACCAAGAGTCCCTGACGCTCGTTGCTGCGTGCCAGCTGTGTTTGAGTGAAGCGGTGTAAGCGATGTTGAGTCAGCCAGCCAAGGAGCAACGCGAGCGGGAACATGGCGGCGTATACCCAACCGACCATGCCGCCGAGCATGCCGATAAACAGTACAAACATGAGTGCGAAAGGTAGATCAACCAGTGCAAACAATACGCTGGCAGAGAAGAAGTGGCGTACATTGTCCAGACCGGACACCTGAGACGCCAGGGTACCCAGGCAGCGTGGTCGTTTGTCGAGCTGCAGATGCATGATATGAGAAAACACCTGCTGTGATACCGCTTTGTCGACCTGTGCAGAGACCTGATCCAGGATCCGGCCTCGTAAACGTTTTAACAGCCAATCGATCAGAATAACCCCGGCCATGGCTGAGACCAGTATCCAGAGGGTATCAAAGGCCAGCGTGGGAACGACCTTATCGTAAACCTGAATCGCAAAGAGGGAGGTTGCGAGTGCCAGCAGATTGATAATAACGGTGGCGACGGCAACCACGATAAACCAGCGTTTGTCGCGGAATGTCTCGCGCATGATCATCTGTGTCGCAATGCTGGTATCGGTCGAAAAGCACGTGAAGAGTGTCCATCGTGTCTTATGTTGAGACGTTGCCTGTTCGGTCTTCATTGCATCTATGGGTCAGGTCGTTAAGGGAGTCCTTAGATGCTATCAATCGGCTGTACGGGGCATCTACCGATGCTTTCTGATGATTCCTGACATTTCCTGACGTGAGCTTAGGAATAGACCTGCCATCGTCTATCAGGGATCGTGGCGGCTGTGTTGCCTCAATTGCCATAAAGGGGCGGCAACGGTGCATACCAACCTTATCAAGGAGGGGCTGAACCCCAGCATCAGATGGCAGATCTATTCCTGAACTCGCTCAGGGTAAAGGCTGAAAGTCACGGGCTATACCGGCATTGCCAGGCTCTCAGGAATCGCTGTCAGTTGCAGCAGGTCAAAGGTATTCACGTTCGCGTCCAAGCCCTGATCCGAAAACAGGGTGTCGGTCACGCGTGTATCGATCTTAGCGTGCGGTATCTGAACGTCAGAGATCAGGGTTTCAGGAATCAGGTGTTTATAGAATTCACCCATGACGTCCTGTTCCCAAAGGTCATTAACAATCTCTTGTGCCATATCCACATCAGTTTGGCTGAGTGTGGTTGTGTCAGGTGTTGATGTCTTGGTGTCGTTAGCAAACTCTGTTGGATCGATCGGACAGGTGGCATAGCTGTTAAAGTCGTCATCGCTAAGAGACACCGCATCATGGATAGTATCAACTTCCAGAATGACCGATGGGCTAGTGGGGCCGTCATTGATTTGGTAGTTTACCGATAGATAACCGATGCCTGCTGTGCTGATAACGGTACTGTTAATTTCGATGTGGGCCATGCCATCTGGCTGAATGTCTGTGGTACACAGGACTTTTGTGACGGATTTATCGCCCCAGTTTACGGTGACCGAGTCTCCCACGGTAACGCCGGATACAACGACGGATACGCCGGAATTTCGCGTTTGCGCATCTACGCCATCAGCCGGGACATCGACGATGGGTGGCTGAATCAGACTCGTATTGATGTCCGCCAGATGGGCATTGGTGCCCGCTTCAAATGCACTGATTCCCTCTTTAAGTAAGATGACTGCACCTTGTGTCAGTGCCAGAACATCACCATTGGAGCTGATCGCGTTCTCTAAACGGTTGAGCGTCGTGGTGAGGTGACCGGTTGTGTTGTCGGCCCCAGAGAGGGAGGCGAGTACCAAACCGTAATGTTCAGAGATACTGATACCGTCATCTGCGGCGAAGTGCTGGTCCAGCACCGTTGTTACGGGAGCCAGTACGTCTTCGACGCCAAACAGTTTGCCAATCTTATCGTTCATCTCCAGATTGCTGGACGTCACATTGTGACCAATCAGATTCGCTTCGCGTGCGGCCAATTCAGTCAGTGGCGTTACACTGACAAAGAGATCATTGCCATCGGCAAAGGCCATCGCGCGCAGGGAGGTATCCAGGCTGGTGAGGTCATCGGTTGTTTCGTCGATATAATCGCCTTCCAAACCGTTGCTGTCTTCCAGTACCACCAGAATGGGCCCTTGATAGTCTGTGGCAATAGAAAGTTCGGACTGGCTGGTGGCTGGATCGATGGTACCCATACCGATCAATGTACCAAAGCGATCATAAATCGAGATACTGGCATCGGATTGGAACTGACCGGCGGTGGCTGCAACGGTCAGGCTGGCATGATCGCTGATCGCAATCTCTTCATCTGGCTCGGCTTCTGCCTCTGGGACATCGGCTACCGATGTGTCTTCTGTGCTGTTCTGGGCCGTGTCCGTTGGATCGCTGTTGATAGGAACATACTGCCACCAGACAATGCTTTCGAGGTCATTGGGTTCTTGGTTACCGCTGACAGTGAGTTCCGCGCTTGGCTGCAATGAGCCGTTGACGCTGTACAGCGTGTCACTGTCTGCGCCATAGAAATCATCAATATTCGCCACGGCTTTATCGGCGACGCGGACTTCCAGCTGATCGCCTTTGCGCACCAGAAGCAGATCATCAGGATTGATCTCGGTATTCGTATCAACGACAGAATAGATAGCACCTTGCTTGGCGGTAATCTGGAAAATCTGATCCAGAGGGTGCTCGACCACTTGCTGGTCCTTCAGCACTTCTCTTAGTACGAGATTTTTCATCGCTAAGCTCCTGTTATTGTAAATTTACCGTGTGGCGGCACGGTATGAACAGGATATTAGCAAGAACACAAATTCAACAACCACCTACGAAAAACGATGGTTTCTGACATTTTCTGACATTAAGGAAAAGAGGGTTGTGATTAACAGCTCAGTTTGTATCCCAAACCGTGGACGGTCACGATAGGGGCTTCATGTTCCGTTTCTTCTTTGAGCTTCTTCCTGAGACGGCGGATCAATGATTCCAGCGCACGGTTACCGTATTCGTCGTCAGGATACGACAGAGCCTGCAAAATTTCGTCACGGGTAGTTTCGCCGCTGTTATCTGAATGCTGGCTTAAGGTACGGATCAGGCGATGTTCTTTGGTGGTTAATTTACAGCTGACATTATTGGGCGAGGTCAGCGTGGCAAGTTCATCGCAGAATATCCAACGATCACTTTGCAGGCTAGGCGGTTCTGCAACCACGTTAACCCGGTCGTGCAGGTTACGGATGGCAAATACCAGTTCTTTCGGTGACGCCGGTTTTTGGATAAAGATGTCCGCGCCGTTTTCATACGCTGCGACCCGGTCCGGATTACTGCAACGGGCGCTTAGAACGATAATCCCCGGCTTGTTTGCTGAACAGGAGAGCTGGGAAACGATGGTATGACCGCAGTCGTCGGGTAAACCGAGATCCACAATAGCGACGTCACAAGGGGCTTCCTGATAGGCTGCCATAAACTCTTTTACCGATGCGGTACCTCGAGCATTAATGCCACTCAGTTCGAGAAATTCCAGCAGTAACGAACGAAGGTCCTCATCGTCTTCAGCGACAAGCGTGTTGATATCAGTCATAGTCCTGCTTAGATCCGTTGTTCATTCCGTTTTCAGGTTTCTGTAGAGATTGTCTCTCTAGTACCTGATCCTGATAGAGCTCGGTTGTCCTGCGCAGACGGCTGCTTAGCGATTTAAGCATTTCCAGCGCGAATGTAGGGTCTTTCCGAATACGATGCATCAACCCACCGCCGCCAATGGTGGTTACACGTGTTTCACCAACGGCGTGAATATCGGCACTGCGCGGCAGACCTTCTAATAGCGACATCTCACCAAAAAAGTCACCCGCTTCAAAGCGTTGTAGCAACACTTTCTCACCATTAATGACATTGGATGCTTCTGCTCCACCTTCAAGAATGATGAACATTTTGGTGTCGGTTTCTCCTTGTGCGACGATGAGTTCACCGTCGGAAAAACTGAGCGCAGAGTTGGCTTTTTGATCTGGCATGGACATTATTCGGTAACAGCCTCAACAAGAAACATACAAGGTTTTCAAAAATTTTCGTCGTTAAAATAAGGGAATGAAAGTGTCACTTTTGTCCCAACGGCAACGGCGCTTTCAAGCGATACCGTACCACCAGCGCTTTCAGTGTAGAGTTTTACCAGATAAAGACCAAGACCCATGCTTTGCTTAGGATCGGTGTTTTTTCCCCGGTAATAACGCTCAAATATATGTGATTGTTCCTCTGGGGCAATGCCTTTGCCTTTGTCCGTAACGGAGACATAAATATTGCGCTCATCCAGCGTCGTATGGATGGTCACTTCTTCACTATCAGAGTATTTGGCGGCGTTGCTGATAATGTTGTCGAAGCAGGTAGCGAGTATTTCCGGCGAGGTATTGATATAGATCTCATCGTCGACACAGCGATGCACGTTAAATGGGTTTTTATAGATAATCCGCGCAGCATTGACCGAATCTTGCAGGCCATAAAAGAGACCGCTGACGTTGTCGTCATGCTCAAATTTGCGTTTTTTACCGGGGATTGTTTCGATCAGCGCCACTAACCGCTTGATGGCCTTTTCGATGGCATTAAATTTGGCCTGAGAGTTGGCGATTGTGCCGTCGATCTGTTGTTCCAGAATCGAACACGAGTTTTGAATGATGGCCAGCGGTGTGCGGTATTCATGGGAGATCATATCGAGAAACGTCTGTTTCTCTTCCTTGGTCGCCACCAACTGATCCAGGCTATGTGCCAGCTCGCTTTCCGCTGCTTTGCGACGTTCGATTTCGGCTTTTAAGTTTCTTCTGCCGAGCATCAGATAAAGGGCAAATGCCAGCAGGATCAGGGTTAGCAGAGAAAAAATGATAAATGTCGTAGTGAGATAAAATGGTGTTTCTGGCCGTCTTGTTTGGAACAGTAACGCATTCAGGTCCGGTTCTTCGCTCAGAATGCCGGTGCGTAAAAATGTATCCGCGATATGCTGCCAACGCCCGGAATTCATATAGCCGATCTCAACCAGATCAGGACGGATGAGTTTGCTCATCTCCTGTGCCTCAAATCTCAGATGTTCGCGGCTATGTTGGGCATTGTAGTGGGTCTGGATTACATTGATGGTTTGTTCTACATGCTGAAGTGCATAACCCCATCCCTCCAGAGTGGCCTTTCGAAAGGCCTTAACCAGTTCCGGTTTGTCGTTGATCAGTGTGTCAGTGGTAAAGAAGTTATCGCCGTAAAAATCAATGCCGCGGCTTCTGGGATGGACGATCTGATATTTAACCCCTTGCTGCTTAAGTAAAAAGGGTTCGTCGGTGGTATAGATCGACATGCTATTAATCTGATCATTGATAAAAGGCTGTACTGAGAACGCATGTTTCTCGGTATTCAGCTTCTCGATGTTCAGGCCTTCATCGCGGAACAGAGCCCAGAGGTCGGCAGCGTTGGGTTCCAGCATTAATGATTGGGTTGATATGTCCTGTAGTGTGGCCGGTGTGCTCTGATAACGGCTGATCAGTGCCTGAGGTGAGTGCTGGAAAATAACGCCAAGTACCACAACCGGTTTACCTTGGGCGCGGTAATAGATCAGGTCGGATGTACCAACACCAAAATCGGCCTGCCCGCTGGTGACCTCATTCACCACGCTTAATCCCGGGTTTGCAGGCTTTAATGTCACATCCAGCCCGGCTTTTTCGTATAGCCCCAGTTCCTTGGCCATGTAGTAACCGGCGAACTGAAACTGATGGCTCCATTTAAGCTGAACGGTCACGGGTGTCAGCGCCGCTGAGGCCTGCTGAATACTGCAAAGATAGAGGAAAACAACGCATTGCAGACAACGTCTGACAAACTGGGCGCGGTCAAAAATGGAAGGGAGGTTTCGCATCAATGGGCAGCATAGATTAGTTATTTTGCACTAATGCTACCTTCGAACGGGGGCGGAGGCGAACCCTGTTTTTTGTAGGGTTGGTTAAAATAGAAACAAACCCAGAGGGCGTATTTACCCTCTGGGTTTTACCGGTCGATGATCACGAGCGTATCATCGACCAGCAGCAGATGGTTTATCGCTGAAAGACCACGTTGCCATCGACCAGTGTATGAGTGACCTGGCCTTTGAGGGTGTAACCCATAAATGGTGTGTTTTTACCTTTGGAGAAACTCTCTTCTTCCGTCAGTGTCCAGCTGGCCTCTGGATCAAACAGACAGATATCAGCGGCCGCACCGGTCTGTAGAGTTCCGCTGTCTAAGCCCAGAATCTGAGCTGGCTGAGAGGTTAGTTTTTCCAGCAGTTGCGGCAACTCCATCAGCCCCTGATCCACCAGCATCAGCGACAGTGGCAGCAGGGTTTCCAGACCGGTCATACCCGGTTCAGTGGCTGCGAATGGGGCATCTTTTGCTGCGGCTTCGTGTGGTTGGTGATCAGAACACAGGGCCTGGATACCACCGGCAATCAGTGCCTGACGCAAGCCTGCACGGTCCAGCTGGCTGCGCAGTGGCGGGATCAGATGGAACGCACTGTTAAAGCCGTTGACGTTCTCATCAGTCAGCAGCAAGTGGTGGATTGCCACATCGGCACTGACGTTCAAGCCACGTTCGCGGGCTTCCATCACCATACGTACGGAACGCTCACAGGACAGTTGTCCAAAGTGGGCGCGTACACTGGTCTGCTCAACCAGTGTCAGGCAGCGCGCAACTTCGATGGTTTCCGCCGCTTCCGGGATGCCGTTCAGGCCCAGACGGGTGGAGGTGGTATCTTCATGCATATGACCGCCTGCGGTCAGAGATGCATCCTGTGGCTGAAACTGAACCAGCAAGTCGTGGGTTGCGGCATATTCCAGACAACGCATCAGCACCAGCGAATTGGCGACAGGCTCACGTGAATTGGTAAATGCGATACAGCCGGAGCTGGCCAGCGCATGCATCGGAGCCAGCTGTTGGCCGGATAAACCTTTCGTCAGCGCGCCCATTGGCAACACTTTGGCTTTACCCAGATCTTCACAGCGCTCAAGGATCAGCTCAGCGACAGCGGTGGTATCGATCACCGGATTCGTTGTTGGCGGGGTCACCAATGTGGTCACGCCACCCGCAAGTGCGGCTTGAGTTTCAGTCGCCAGCGTACCTTTAATGGTATAGCCGGGTTCCCGCACATGTGCGCAAAGATCGATAAAGCCGGGGCTGACTACCTGACCTGTTGCATCGATGGTCTGCTCGGCGTTAAAGCCTTCCGGTGCGTTACCAATCGCGGCAACTTTACCTTCACTGATATACAGGTCGGTTACCTGATCCAGCTGCTGTGCCGGATCAATAACGCGTCCACCCTGAATCTTAATATTCATCTGCGTTATTCCCCACTCTTCAGCTGCAGTTGTTTCTCTGTGGCCTGCCCGCTCATGGACATCGACATCACGGCCATACGCACGGCGATACCGTTGGTCACCTGATCAAGGATCAGTGAGCGAGGGCCATCTGCGACCGATGAAGCGATCTCTACGCCGCGGTTGATGGGGCCCGGATGCATGACCACGGCTTCAGGGTGAGCCAGTGCCAGCTTCTCTTCGCTCAGGCCGTAGAGTTTGTAAAATTCAGACTCACTTGGCAGCAGGGCGCTGTTCATACGTTCTTTCTGCAGACGTAACATCATCACGACATCAACGTCTTTCATGCCCTGTTCCATGTCGGTGAAAACACGCACGCCCAGTGCTTCGATATGACGCGGCAGCAGCGTTTGTGGTGCGATAACACGGATCTCGGCAGCACCCAGGGTTCGCAGTGCGTGGATCTGTGAACGTGCTACACGGCTGTGCAAAATGTCGCCCACGATGGCCACGGTCAGCGGGGCAAAGTCGCCCTTGTGGCGGCGGATGGTCAGCATATCCAGCATCGCTTGCGTTGGATGGGCATGACGGCCGTCACCGGCATTGATCACCGCAACTTTAGGGGTGACATGCTCAGCAATAAAGTGTGCTGCACCGCTGTCGGAGTGACGCACGACAAACATGTCGGAGTGCATCGCTTCCAGTGTCATCAGGGTGTCTTTCAGGGTCTCGCCCTTAGAGGTAGAGGAGGTGCTGATGTTCAGGTTCAGCACATCAGCCGACAGCCGTTTTGCGGCCAGTTCAAAGGTCGATAACGTACGGGTACTGGACTCGAAAAACAGGTTTACGACGGTCTTGCCACGCAGTAGCGGGACCTTTTTTACCTGTTGTTCGCCCATATCCACGAAAGAGTCTGCCGTATCAAGAATCTCAGTCAGGATTTCGCGGGACAGACCTTCCGTAGTCAGATAGTGCTTCAGCTGTCCTTCGCTATTGAGTTGGATCTGGTTGGGATCGGTTTGCTCAAACATAACGCTCGCTCAAATTCTGTCTCAGGGACGTTCGCGGATTTCGAGGATCAATGGATCGGGTCCTGTCAGCTTGACCAGCTGATTGTCGCCCAGTGTCAAGGTGCCACCGACGACATCGGCCTGAATCGGCAGTTCGCGCCGTTCCAGATCCAGCAACGTAATCAGGGTCACGGATGCCGGACGGCCATAATCAAACAGTTCGTTCATCGCGGCGCGGATGGTGCGACCAGACATGATCACGTCATCAACCAACAGGACGTGGCGTCCCTCTGTGGCTGCCGGCAGCTGTGAGGGCTTCACTTTAGGGTGGAGGCCCACCTGAGTGAAATCATCACGGTAGAAGGAGATATCCAGCACGCCCAACGGATCTTGCAGACCCAGCTGTGTGTGCAGGCGTTCGGCAAGCCAGACGCCGCCGGTGTGAATACCTACCATTAAAGGGTCTTCAATCTTACGCTGGCTGATCAGGGCGCTAAGCTCCTGACTCATCTTATCCAGCAGTGCGTCTACACTAGGACTGCCCGACGTCATAGAGGTCCTCCAATCGGGTATGGCTTGGGATGCGGGTAGGGCTGTTAAACCAGCTTTCGAGAATCAGTTGTGCCGCGATTCCGTCCACAGATTCTTTGCGAAAGTTACTGCTGCCACCCGCAGCAAAATGAATTTCTTTGGCTTCTGATGTGCTCAAACGTTCGTCCATCAGGAAAACCGGGCACTTATAGCGTTCATGCAGGCGGTTAGCGAACTTACGCGCGCGACGCGCCATCTCGCTGATTGTACCGTCCATGTTGAGGGGTATACCTACCACCATAGCCTGCGGTTGCCATTCTTTGATGACGGCGGAAAGTTTGTCCCAGTCGGGAATACCATCGCGGGCTGCCATGGGAGGCAGTGCGGTTGCTGTGCCGGTAATCGACTGTCCATAGGCAAGGCCCATGCGGGATGTGCCAAAGTCGAACCCTAGCACCTGTTGAAAATCATCGCTCATGGAAACTCAGGCGTGTCCGGTGTCTGCTGTCAGGAGATCGAGGTTGATACCGAGCAGCATTGCGGCTGCATTCAGGCGCTCCTCAATCGGAGTGCGGAACATTATATCGGAATTCGCCGGACAGCTTAACCAAGCATTGTCGCTGATCTCCTGCTCCAGCTGGCCCGCGCCCCAACCGGCATAACCTAACACCACTAAACGATCGCTGGGGCCTTTGCCCGCCGCGATATCTTCCAGAATATCAATCGATGTAGTGAGGCTGGTACTGGCGTCAACATCGCTGGTGGCATTCCAGTGACCCGAATCCGCTGGATGAAGAATAAAGCCGCGCTCGGGCTGCACAGGGCCGCCAAAATAAACCGTTTCATCCTGGAGGTTATCGGTTGTGCCCAGATTGAGATGGCTGAACAGGGTGTGGAGTTCGATTGGAACTGCGCGATTGACGATGATCCCCATCGCCCCTGCATCGCTGTGCTCGCACAGATAAATAAGTGACTGCGCAAAGTAGCGATCTTGCATGTGAGGCATGGAGAGCAGGAAGTGCCCACGGAGGTTGGTGGTATGTGACATTACGACTCCTGCTGTTTCGAGATACTCTCACAGGTTTCAGTATACGACAGTATCGTTTTCAAATTTCCATACCCGGATAATTTCAAGTCGGTCTGTTGTCTTGCGCATCTCGACCGGAAAGGGTCGAAAGGGTGCTGAAAGCTGTACGATACGGATAGCTGCCTGATCCAACTCTGGATATTCAGACGATGACAGTATAGCGACTTCATCTAAGGTTCCGTCGGCATTTAGCGTGACCAGCAGACGCAATTGTCCGCTCAGTTTCTGACGCCGGGCTGACTCCGGATAGTTCAATGCGCCAATGCGTTGGACTTTCTCGCGCCAGTGCATCAGGTAGCTATTTTCCAGCGCGCTGTTGTAACGACTCGCTTGTAAACGTTTGGTCCGTTGGCCGACGGGAGCCGGATCAAGCATATCCAGAGGCGTTTCTCGTGCCATGCTGAGACTGCGTGCAAGCAGGCTGCTGGCCGAAATAGTGGGCTTAGGTGGCTCAGCCTTTGTTTCAGCGATGGAACTTGGTTTTTTCGTAAGTGTTGCTGGCTTAGGCAGTACTGCCTTTTTAACCGGTGCAGGAGCCGGTGGTGTTACCGGTTGGGTGGTTGTAACGCGTTTCGTTGCTGTTTTGATATTGGTTGGAGCTGTCGTCTTTACTGCAGGTGCTGGTTTCAATTCAAGCTTAGCTTCAGGCTTAATCTGGGGCGCGGCTTTGTGTATGGGGGCTGGTGAAGGTGAAACGTTAGCGACCGGCGGCAGCGGGGCAGGAGCTGTCTCGACAGTCGTTTCAGGCGCGGGTGTGTGAGCCGAGACCTGCGGTGCCAGATGAATTTGCAGCGTGCTGGAGGCGGGAGGGGGAAGCACCGGATCGGCTGGTATTCCCAGCAGA
Source organism: Oceanospirillaceae bacterium (assembly GCA_023954795.1). Taxonomy (GTDB): domain Bacteria; phylum Pseudomonadota; class Gammaproteobacteria; order Pseudomonadales; family Balneatricaceae; genus Pontibacterium. The sequence goes on from JAGSHA010000011.1 coordinate 20,037, forward strand.
AACACCGTATGCAGCCCGGCGGCCAAAATCAGGGTGAACAGGAGGCGTCCAAGCGCCTGAAATCCCGAGTTTCCGTTCACCCTGTTACGCCTAGTGGGTGGTCAGTTTACGCTCGATGGCATCCATCAGGCGCATACCAATATCCAGGTTGAACTGATTATCCAGTTCGCGGATACAGGTCGGGCTGGTGACGTTGATCTCGGTGAGGTAATCACCGATCACGTCCAGACCTACAAACAGCAGACCTTGCTCTTTCAAGCGCGGAGCGACCTGCTCACAGATCCAGCGGTCACGTTCTGTCAGTGGGCGACCTTCGCCCGTGCCGCCTGCGGCCAGATTACCGCGGGTCTCTCCTGCCATAGGAATTCGAGCCAGCGCGTAAGGTACCGCTTCTCCGTCGACCAACAAAATGCGCTTATCGCCGTCTTTGATTTCCGGGATATATTTCTGCGCCATGATGGTTTCGGTGCCATATTTGGTCAGCGTTTCGATAATCACACCCAGGTTGGTGCCGTCTTCGCGGATGTGGAAAATCTGTGCTCCGCCCATACCGTCCAGCGGTTTAAAGATGACATCACCGTGCTCTGCATGGAAGGCGCGCAACAGATCTTCGCGACGGGTGACCAATACCGGTGGACAGCATTCCGGGAACTGGGTAGCAAACAGCTTTTCGTTAAAGTCGCGCAACGCCTGAGGTTTGTTCACCACCAGCGTGCCTTCTCTTTCTGCCTGCTCCAGCAGGTGAGTGCTGTAGATAAATTCGTTGTTAAACGGCGGATCCTTACGCATCAGAATGACGTTCAGATCTGACAGATCCCGCTCTTTGTATTCGCCGCGATAAAACCAGTCATCGGGGTTCATCTCAACCGTGAGCGGGGCCATCATCGCTTTCGCTTTACCGTCACGAGAGAACAGGTCCTGCTGCTCCATGTACCAGATCTCCCAGCCTTTTTGCTGTGCGGCCCATAGCATGGCCAGAGAGCTGTCTTTCTTAAAGTTGATGTCCTCAATCGGGTCCATCACGATGCCGATTTTAATCGTCATGAGAGCTGTAAACCTCTATCGCTTGCGAGTCAGCGCCGCTGCGGGTGCGGTCTCTGTCCTTAATTGGAGTGGTTGCAAAAAGGTCTGCATCCGCTTCTTTTATGCGGGCGTTCCGGCACAATTCAACCGTTTAACGCCAATCTCCCCAGAGATACTGCAGCAGAGCAAGCGCTGCGACGGGGGCTGTTTCTGTGCGCATGACCCGGGGGCCGAAGGCTACCGGCTGAAAACCGTGATCCCGTGCCAGTTCAACTTCCTGCTCGGTTAATCCGCCTTCGGGACCGATCAGCAGAGCAATAGACTCTGGCGCAGCCATCTCCGCTAAAGGCGTCGCGGTATGATGGTGGAGTACCAGTTTCAGTTCCGCATCTTCCTGCTTGACCCATTGCTCCAATGTTTGTGGCGCACTGATCGTTGGGACCTTGCAACGGCCACTTTGTTCACAGGCGCTAATGGCGACTTGCTGCCAGTGGCGGATACGTTTGTCCTGGCGATCAGTGCTGAGCTTCACTTCACAGCGCTCTGAAAAGAGCGGGAGCATTTGCTGCATACCCATCTCGGTGGCTTTTTGTACGGCGTAGTCCATCCGTTCTCCACGGGATAAACTCTGGCCAATACGGATATCCAGCGGCGATTCAATGCGACGATCATCCTGCTGGATGATGCGGGCACTGGCGCGGCGCTTTTCGACCGTTTCCAGTTGTGCTTTATATTCCAAACCGTCCCCGTTAAACAGGATCAGTTCGTCACCGGCACGCATGCGCAATGCTCGACAGACGTGTTGTACCACTGCATCACTCAGCTCAACGAGCTGATCCATCTGCAGTGATTGGGGGTCATAAAAACGGGGAATGCGCATAAATCTCTCGCAAGTGGTCGGACAGGCTTAGTCGACTTCGATGACCAGATCCTGTTCCAGTAACTCTTCAAAGGGTTCGGCTTTTAGGGGGCGGCTGAGGAAGAATCCTTGCACCGTATCGCAGCCCTGCTGACGCAGAATGCTTAATTGTTCCTGGGTTTCCACACCTTCGGCGATCACGCTCAGGTTCAGGCCTTGTGCCATCAGAATGATCGCCTCGACAATTTTCAGGTCTTGCGGGCTGTTGTCGAGATCATCGATAAACGAACGATCGATTTTGATGTTATCGATGGCCAGATTTTTGATGCGGCTGAGGGAGGAATAACCGGTACCAAAGTCATCAATTGAGATGCTGACTCCGGTGGCGCGAATACTGTTGAGCTGGTTGCTGATCCGGTCCAGATCATCGATGAGCACACCCTCGGTCAGTTCGAGTTCGATATGATCCAGCGAAACATCGTATTTGCCGAAAATGGTCGTTAGGGTTTCGATAAAGTCTGGGCGCAGGAAGCTGATGCCGGACAAGTTAACCGCGATGCGCGGCGGCGTCAGCTGGCGGTCGAGCCAGTTGCGAATCTGCTTAGCGGCAGCTTCCAGTACCCATGCATCCAAACGGGCAATCAGTCCGCTTTGTTCAGCCAGCGGAATAAACTGTGCCGGTGAGATAAAGCCTTTTTCAGGATGCTCCCAGCGGATAAGCACCTCCGCGGAGATCAGTGCGTTGTCCTTCAGATCAAACAGCGGCTGGAAAACGAGATAAAAATGATCTGCATCCAGCGCTTTCTGCATCTCCTGCCAAAGCTCAATACTGTGATCGGTCTCGTTCAGTGCGCGTGGATCGTAGAACATCAGATCGCGCTCTTGTTTCTTCGCCAGATTGACCGTGGACTCTGCGCGTCCAATCAGTTGGAAATCATAACCGCCATCATCCGGGAATACGCTGATACCAAGGCGGCCTGCCAGCTGAATATGGTTTGCATCCAGCGGAATGGGTTGGGCAATGGTATCGAGCAGATGGCGGCAGATAGCTTCCAGCGATGAGCGATCTTCAATATTGGGCAATAGCAGGCCGAATGTATCCTCCGACAATCGGGCAAGAATATCATCAGCGTGCAGCTGGTCATGAACCCGTGAAGCCAGCTCAACCAGCACCTGGTCGCGGCTCTCACTGCCCATTTCGATCGTGATTTCGTGCAGCAGATCGAGACGAATGACGACGACCGCCAGTTGTTTCTGATCGCGATCATGACGAGCAATCTCTTTGTTGATCGCCTCGCCCAGTGCCTGACGGTTATGCAGTCGCGTAATGGGGTCAAACGTCTCGAGGAAAACCACTTGCTCCTGAATTTGACGCAGACGTTGGTTTTCCAATAGATGATCACGGAAAGCCTGCACCGCGCAGGCGATATCACCGACTTCGTCCCGACGTCCGCAGTCTTCGACTTCATGCAGATCAATCTCTCCTTTGGCCAGTGCATTCATCTGTGAAGCCAGCTGCACGACGGGAGATGTAATATTACGGGCTATCAGGTAACTGGCGATCAGCGCAAAAAACAGTACCAGCAAGGTGATACTCATGTAGGTATAAGCGCGAGATTGGTAGATCGGTTTCAGGTCATCCAGATAGATACCTGAACCTAAAATAAGACCGGTTCCGGGGATCAGTTCAGCGTACCCCAGTTTAGGGATCGCCGGACCGCCTTCGGGTTTAGGCCACAAAAACTCCCAGAAAACAGCCCCGTCTTCTTTTACGCCTGCAATCATATCGCGGACGATATACTTTCCTTGTTCATCTTGCAGCTCAATCTGATTTTTACCAATCAGATCGGGGGCAACGGGGTGTGCGACAGTGATGCCTTGCAGGTCGTGCAGATAGAGGTATTCGTTGCCGGAAAAGCGGGTGGCGTTGATCAGCTCTTGCAGTTGACGATCAAACTGTTGCTGGGAGACTGTACCGTTCTTAAGGTGCTCATCGAGCGCCATAATTTGGCTGCGACCGGCCTGCACGACACTCTGTACGCGTGCTTTACGGTTGTCGAGAATATCTTGCTGATTGAAGCGATACGCAAGGCTGGCGGTAATCAATGTGCCACAGACTAATATGAGCACCAGCAGGAATAGTTTGCGGTGGATCTTGATATCGCTAAGACGCATAGTCAGCCAGAGTAGAATTTGGTTTATTGATTTCTATAGGTTAGCGAGCTAAGTGTCAAATTCTTAAGGATTTTAGACGAAAAAAAAGCACCCGAAGGTGCTTTTCCTGAACAGCTAACCGATTACAGGCCAGCCGCTGCGCGCAACTCGTCTGCTTTGTCGGTGCGTTCCCACGTGAAAGCGGTAAAGGTATCGTTACCCACCGTCATTTCGTAAGGGTCGCGACCAAAGTGGCCGTAGGCCGCGGTTGCTTTGTACATTGGGTGCAACAGATCCAGCATCTTAGTGATTGCGTATGGACGCAGATCAAAGTGCTCATGTACCAGCTGGATGATCTTATCGTCAGCGATCTTGCCCGTGCCAAAGGTGTTGATGGACACGGAGGTTGGTTCCGCTACACCAATCGCGTAGGACACCTGAATCTCACAACGATCTGCCAGACCGGCAGCAACGAGGTTCTTTGCCACGTAACGACCGGCATATGCCGCAGAGCGGTCAACCTTGGATGGGTCTTTACCGGAGAAAGCACCGCCGCCGTGACGCGCCATACCACCGTAGGTATCTACGATGATCTTACGCCCGGTCAGACCACAGTCACCTACTGGACCACCAATAACAAAGTTACCGGTTGGGTTGATGTGGAATTGCGTCTCGTTGTTGATCCACTCAGCAGGCAGCGTATGTTTGATGACCAGTTCCATCATCGCTTCACGCAGGTCGCTCAGTTTTACATCCGGGTCGTGCTGTGTAGACAGCACAACCGCATCGATGCCAACCGGCTTGCCGTTTTCGTAACGGAAGGTCAGCTGAGATTTAGCGTCCGGACGCAACCAAGGCAACAAGCCAGATTTACGCGCTTCTGCCTGACGCTCGACCAAACGGTGGGCATAGCAGATCGGTGCTGGCATCAGAACATCGGTGTCGTTCGATGCATAGCCAAACATCAGACCCTGATCGCCCGCACCCTGATCTTCAGGACGGGAGCGGTCAACACCCTGTGCAATATCCACAGACTGTTTGCCGATGATGTTGATTACGCCACAGGTTTCACCGTCGTAACCAACGTCAGAGGAGGTGTAACCGATGTCGCAGATCACTTTACGTGCCAGATCTTCCAGATCAATCCACGCAGACGTGCTGATCTCACCGGAGATGATTGCTACACCGGTTTTAACCATCGTTTCGCAGGCAACGCGTGCATATTTGTCTTCAGCGATGATCGCATCAAGCACTGCATCAGAGATCTGATCCGCAATCTTATCCGGATGACCTTCGGACACGGATTCGGAAGTGAATAAGCCGTATTCGCTCATTTCAGCTAAGTATCCTCATCAATTTAGGGGGTAAATCTGAGTTGCTGGGACCTTTCTGTGAAGGTGGCAAACTCGATCGAACGGTAATTTGGAGCACATTTTATCCATCTATCTGAACAATTGCATGATTTACACCACGGTTTTTCATGAATTTTTCATACTTCTATATGAAATTGACTCATTTTTTGCGAAAACATCGATTTCTTATTTGAAGCGAGTACCTATCTGCGAGAAAATTACGCCTTCAAAAATTTTGGATCTTATCCTTCCGTAATTTATTGGGTTCAACCCCCCAGGAGCAGATTGAATGTCCTCTCGCAGAGAACTGGCCAACGCAATTCGTGCGTTGAGCATGGACGCGGTTCAGAAAGCTAAATCCGGTCACCCGGGTGCCCCTATGGGCATGGCGGATATCGCCGAGGTGCTCTGGAATGATTTTCTGAAACACAACCCGACCAACCCAATGTGGTTTGATCGCGACCGTTTCGTGCTGTCTAACGGTCACGGTTCCATGCTGATTTACTCTCTGCTGCACCTGAGCGGCTATGACGTATCTATCGATGATCTGAAGAACTTCCGTCAGCTGCACGCGAAAACCGCAGGTCACCCTGAGTACGGTTACTGCCCGGGCGTTGAAACAACCACTGGTCCATTGGGTCAGGGCATCAGCAACGCCATTGGTATGGCAGCGGCGGAGAAAATTCTGGCGGCGCAGTTTAACCGTGAAGGTCATGACATCATCGACCATCACACTTACACCTTCCTGGGCGATGGCTGCATGATGGAGGGTATCTCCCATGAAGCATGCTCTCTGGCTGGGACCTTGGGTCTGGGTAAGCTGGTTGCGTTCTGGGATGACAATGGTA
>JAGSHA010000090.1 GCA_023954795.1 Oceanospirillaceae bacterium
AGACCGTGGAGCACCGTCAAGGCCTGAAAATCGCCTGTCTGGAAGAGATTGGCTATCGTCAGGGATGGCTGAGTCGTGAGCGTCTGGAGGAAGAGGGCCAAAAGCTGGCGAAGACAGGATACGGTCAGTATCTGCTGGAGCTGGCGCGTGAGGATTACCTCTGATGAAGGTGATTGAAACTGAACTGCCGGGCGTTGTTATTATTGAGCCTAAGGTCTTTGGGGACCATCGCGGTTTCTTTCTGGAGACTTTTAGTGCTGAGCGCTATCGGGAAGAGGCGGGTATCCAGCTGTCGTTCGTACAGGATAACCTCTCTCGATCACAAAAAGGTGTGCTCAGAGGGCTGCACTTTCAGAAGACCAGGCCGCAGGGCAAGCTTGTCAGTGTGACCCGTGGCGCGGTATATGACGTGGCTGTGGATATTAATCCGTCGTCCGCTACGTTTGGTCAGTATGTTGGCGTTGAGCTGAGCGAAGATAACCATCGCCAGCTGTATGTCCCACCGGGCTACGCGCATGGATTCTGTGTGCTCAGTGACGTGGCTGACTTTAGCTATAAGTGCACAGACTACTATCATCCTGAGGACGAGGGTGGCATCGCTTGGGATTGCCCGAAGGTCGCAATCGATTGGCCCATTGCGGAGCCGCAGTTGTCCGATAAGGACAAGGCATATCCCGGGCTTGAAGAATACGTGGCCGGAGAAGCGAAAGCCTGATGCGTAATGTTTTAATTACCGGCGGTGAAGGCCAGCTTGGACAGTCATTTCTGAGTCTAAAAGATTTTGCAGAAGATTTAGGGCTGCGTCTGATTTTGGTGGGGCGCCCTCAGCTGGATATTACCGATGAGGATGCGGTTTCACGCTACCTTCGTGACAACCGTATCGATGTGGTTGTCAACGCTGCGGCATATACCGCTGTGGATAAGGCGGAAAGTGACGCTGAAAATGCATTTTTGGTGAACGCTGCGGGCGCGGAAGTACTGGCTAAATGTTGTGCGCAGCATGATAGCTGGATGGTTCATATATCGACTGATTACGTGTTTGATGGCCAGAGCGAAAGCAGTTACCACGAAGATTCTGAAGTGAATCCGCTGAGTGTATATGGCAGCTCTAAGCTTAAAGGTGAAGAGGCGGTTCTGCGCCTGTTGCCTGAAGCTGCAGTAATCCGTACCAGCTGGGTCTTTAGTGAGTTCGGTCAGAACTTTATGAAGACGATGCTTAGGCTCGCGCATGATAGAGATGCTCTCAGCATCGTGGCTGACCAGCGTGGTGCACCAACGTATGCACCGCATATTGCTGAGCTTGTACTGCGCCTTATCCATAAGCAATATTCAAAGGATGTGATCGCGTCCGGCGTTTTACACTTCACCGGAGCCCCTGCGACCACATGGTTTGATTTTGCTGAGTTTATTTTTGAACAAGCCGCCGCGAGTTCAAGCGATTTTGCAGCGCCGCAGCTGACGCCGATTGATACCGCGAGTTATCCAACAGCAGCTGTGCGTCCTCAAAATTCTGTATTAGGGATGGGCAAACTTGAACAGCAGTTTTCTTCTCTGAATAACAGTTGGCAGCAAGGTGTCAATCAGGCACTTGAGGTCCTGCTGTAGGGCTCAAATGGCAGATACTTCTTCTCAATCTGACCTTCCGGAAGTCGCTATCCTGCTGGCTGCATATAATGGTATGCAGTGGATGGAAGAGCAGGTGGCATCCATTCTGGCGCAAAAAGCGGTCTCGGTTTCGCTGTTCATCAGTGTTGATCATTCTGATGACGGCAGTGAGTCGTGGTGTCAGCAGCTGGCCGAGTCTGATGCCCGGGTGACGTTGTTACCCGTAGGTCAGCGTTTTGGATCGGCGACGCAAAACTTCTTTCGATTGCTGAGAGAGGTTAACTTCTCATCGTTTGAGTATGTTGGTTTTGCAGACCAGGATGATATCTGGTCTGATCAAAAACTATCGCGTGGGGTCAGCGTTCTGGAGGCCGGGGGATACGCTGCATATTCCAGCAATGTTGAGGCGTTTTGGCCCAACGGCAAGCGAGAGCTGATTAAAAAATCACAACCTCAGTGCGAACTGGACTATCTGTTTGAAGCTGCGGGGCCTGGTTGCACCTATTTGATGAAACGTGAGCTCGTGTTGTCGATCCAGAGCTGTTTGTTAAGTCACCCCGATCAAGTGTCCCGCCTGGGCTTTCATGATTGGTTCTGTTACGCGTTTGCGCGTGGGAACGGTTATCGCTGGTATATCGATGATGAAAGCTTTATGCGCTATCGGCAGCATGCCTCAAATGTTGTCGGCGTGAACAAGGGGCTGAAGCCCTTTGTTGTTCGGGCGAAGCATGTTTGGGCGGGAAGCGGCATGGGGGAAACCGAGCTGTTGCTTGGCTTGATCGGCTCAGAGTGTAATGACAACGACCTGTTTACGGTCCCTACCAGCAGGTGGGCTTTTTTTAAGCTCGCGCTAACCGCGCAGCGGTATCGACGCCGCTTAAGGGATCGGGTGTTTTTTGCCTGTTTTTGCCTGCTCAAGTCGATCACCGGTAGTGATATACGATAAAGAGCAAGCTGGGTGCATTGATGCACCTTATTTGCCTCCTCATGGAAAGTGAGTTGTTTATAAATAAGGCAGTGCTCTGATACAATTCGGCGCTTGGAATTCTATATGTTATTCCCGGATATGATGTGATGAGTCTACTGGTGCATGGAGCCCTGGTAGTGCGATGTAATAATAGCGGAGAAATCCTTACGTGACCCCTGAACAAAAAACAGATCTGCAACGTGCTCTGGATGCGACGAAAGGGTCTTTCATTTCGGCTGGCGTCTTCAGTATGTTTATCAACATATTGATGCTGGTGCCTGTTATCTACATGTTGCAGGTTTATGATCGGGTTATCACCAGTGGGAGTGAGGATACATTGATCATGATCACTCTGATCATGGTGTTTCTGCTCTCCGCCATGGGCGCATTGGAGTGGGTTCGCTCCAGAATTCTGGTGCGTGTTGCGGCCAAGTTAGACCAGCTTCTTTCACACCGGGTTTTTGTCGCAAGCTTTAAGCAGTCTCTCTATTCCGGCGGACGGAATAACAATGCGCAATGTATCCAGGATCTGACCGGCTTACGTCAATTTATGACCGGCAATGGGCTGTTTGCCTTTTTTGATGCGCCTTGGTTACCGATTTACCTTGCGGTAATGTTTGCTTTTCACCCGCTCTACGGATGGGTGGGTGTTATCAGTGCTGCGCTCCTTGGCGTGATGGCGGTTGTCAATGAGAAGTCGACAAGTAAGCTGCTTCAAGAGGCGAATAAAGAGTCCTCTCAGGCGAATAACGCGGTATCACGGACCCTGAGCAATGCTGAAGTGATCGAGTCCATGGGGATGCTTGATCGTGTTAGCGAACGTTGGCAGAAGCGTCAGGGTAAAGTGGTTGCCTGGCAGGCAAAAGCCAGCGACAAAGCGGCTGTTATTACATCTATTACAAAGTCATTCCGTATTATCGTGCAGTCCCTGATTTTGGGATTAGGCGCGTACCTTGTGATTCAGCAGGAGATTACGCCAGGGTTGGTGATTGCCGGTTCTATCTTGCTGGGCCGGGCGTTGGCGCCTATCGATCAGATGATCGGAGCATGGAAAGGGTTTGTTGTAGCGCGTACCCAATATCATCGTTTGGACGATGTGTTACGCAAGATTCCCGCTGATAAAGAAACCATGTCTCTTCCTGCACCCAAAGGCCAGATCAGAGCAGAAAATGTGTCTGTTGCACCGCCAGGGTCTAAAACACCCGTGCTTAGCGGTCTGTCATTTTTAGCTCAGCCAGGAGAAGTTTGGGGCATCCTTGGTCCAAGCGCAGCGGGTAAATCAACACTCGCCCGGGCCTTATTAGGTATTTGGCCGACCGTCGGCGGAAAAATGCGACTGGACAATGCTGACATATTCGCGTGGAACAGACAGGAGCTTGGGGATTATATCGGTTACCTACCCCAGGATATTGAGCTGTTTGACGGTACGATCAGCGAAAATATTGCGCGCTTTGGCGAAGTTGATGCGGAGAAGGTTGTCGCAGCAGCGAAGGCGGCAGGTGTCCATGAGATGATTCTCACCTTGGGTGAGGGGTACGACACTGTTATCGGTGCGGGTGGCGTCATGTTATCCGGTGGACAGCGTCAGCGCGTTGGCCTTGCACGTGCGCTGTATGGAGAGCCGGTATTCATCGTGCTGGATGAGCCTAACTCCAACTTGGATGATGTCGGTGAGAAAGCTTTAGCCAGAGCAATCGCAGAAGCAAAAGCACGCGGCGCAACCGTGTTTATCATTACTCACCGCGTATCGGTACTGTCGCAGGTTGATAAGCTGATGATGATCGCAGGTGGTCGCTTGCAGTTGATGGGCCCGAGAGACGAGGTTCTGCAAAAGCTTCAACAAGGAGCAAAAGTCGCGTAATAGACGGCTTATCTATTTTGCTCGTGGTCTGAATGGCTAATATCTCGTAGCGCTAAGCACTTATTGGAAAAAACTGTGAACGTAAACGAAGAGTTGAACAGCAATATTAAGGCAGAGACAGACGATATGCCCACCCGAATTATCGGGATGATCATCGTACTTGTTGTGTTTGTCGGATTTGGTGGATGGGCTGCAACAGCACCTATTGATAGTGCTGCGCTGGCACCGGGTGTTGTCACGGTTGCCGGAAACCGTAAAACGATCCAGCACCTGGAAGGCGGTATCATCAACCAGTTTCACGTCAAAGATGGTGATTCGGTCAAGGTGGGTGATCCACTTCTCCTGTTGGATGACACACAACCACGTGCGGAGCTTCAGATACTGAAAGGGCAGCTTTTCGTTTGGTTAGCACAGGAAGCGCGTTTTGTCGCAGAGCGCGACGATAAGCCAGAGGTCCTGTTTTCTGATGCGCTTTTAGTTGATGACCCTCGTGCAAAAGAAGCGCGTGATCTTGAAGTTGAACAGTTTAAAGTCCGTCGAGTTTCCCGGGACGGGGAAATTGAAGTGCTGCAGCAGCGTGTTGAGCAGTTGCACTCTCAAGTTGATGGATTGAAGGCACTTATCAATAGTAAAAGAACGCTGATCAAGTCATATGATGAAGAGATTGAGGACAATGTAGCCCTGCTCTCACAAGGCTTTGTTGATAAGCAGCGTTTACGCGATCTGCAGCGCCTCAAAGAATCCTTGATCGGAGAGGTATCGGAGCACAGCGCGAGTATTGCGGGTGTTACCGTTCAGATTGGTGAAACCAAGCTGCAGATACTTCAGTTGAGAAAGGAATTTAACACTGAAGTTGTCAACCAGCTGGCAGAAGCACAGGGCAAGCTCTTTGACGTTCGTGAGCGCATTGCCGCCGTTGAAGATCGGGTACGCCGTGCGAAGGTTACGGCTCCCGTAGCCGGTGTTGTGATGGGGCTAGGGTTTCATACCTTGGGTGGCGTTGTGGCCCCAGGTAACCCGATTCTGGATATTGTTCCTGAAGACAGCACATTGCTGGTTGAAGCTCGAGTATCCCCAATCGATATCGATCGCGTGACCACGGGGATGTTGTCGGATATCCGATTGAGTGCCTTTAAGAGTGCCTTGACGCCGGTGATTGAGGGTGAAGTCATTACGGTGTCTGCTGACAGACTTGTTGCCGAAGATGGTGCCCCTTATTATCTGGCGCGAGTCGCGCTTAAACAGTCTAGCCTCGATGCGTTGGACGGCATGCTGCTGGTTCCGGGAATGCCCGCTGAAGTGTTAATTAATACGGGATCTCGAACGCTGCTGGAATACTTGGTGCAGCCGGCAACTGATGCCTTTGCCCGCTCGATGATTGAAGATTGAGGGCTGAGAAAGTGATAAAAAAAGCTTTCTGTTTTGCCTGTCTTATAGCGCTGCCTGTTAACGCTTTTTCAAGCAATTTAGTAGAACTCTATGATCAGGCGATTGAGTCCGATCCTCGTTTGAATGTTTCCCGTGCAAACAAGGATGTGGGGTCTGCGCGATATGATCAGGCGACCTCCCGGTTGCTGCCGCAAGTGAGCCTGTCTTCAACTCTGACGGATAATAATCGAACATTGTTGCAGACGGGCAGTTCAGATCATTACAAGGGTGAAAAATATAACCTTGGCGTTCAGCAAAAGCTGTTTGACCTGAATGCCTGGCATGACAGAAAACGCTACCAGCATCTGTCTGAAGAGTCTGTTGCCAGGCTTGTCGAGAAAGAAATTGAGGTGACCACCGATCTTGTCGCGCGTTACCTGGATGTATTGGCAAAACAGGATGCGGAAGAGCTTATCGTCGCTGAAAAAAACGCAACGAAGAAACAGCTCGAACTGCTAAAAAGTCGTTATAAGCGGCAGTTAGCGACCATTACTGATCTGCTTGAGGTTGAAGCACGTTATGACGTCATGCTTGCTGACGAAATTAAGGCGCGTGCAGAAGTTGAAATTGCCTTAGAGACGCTGTCTGAGTTAGTGGGGCGTCCCATCGAAGATGGACTACCCAAGTTAGCTGAAACCATTGGTGACTTTGGTGACATTGGAAACCTGGAGGGATGGACTGAGCGAGCGTTGCGGGATAACCCTTCTTTGCGTTCCAAAGCGTTTCAGGTGAGAGCTCAGGAAGCGGGCTTGCGTCAGGCCAAAGCGGTCGACTATCCAACGGTAGACTTTGCGTTGAGTGCGCAAAAGAGTGATATCGGTTTCGAAAACTCACAGTCCTCCCGCACCGAAACGTATGTAGCATCGTTGAATTTTTCTATGCCGCTTTATCAGGGTGGAAGTGGCAGTGCCCGTAAGGCAGAGAGCCGTGCACTCCTGCGTATTGCGCAGTTTGAGTACGAAGAGGTTCGACGGAATATCCTGAAAAGCTTACGTGCCTCGTTTTTGAATACAGAGGCTAGCCAGGCTCGGATCGTCGCAGCGAAAAACGCTTTGGATTCAGCAGAAAAATCCTATGAAGCGCAAGAAAAAGGCCTGACCTACGGCGCAGTAACGGTCGTAGATGTACTCGATGCGTTGCGAGAACGGTATCGTGTTCGGCGTGATTATCGTCAGGCGCAATATGATTATGTGACCAACTGGATCAGCTTGCTGGGGTTGTCGGGAGAGCTTTCCGCATCCCATGTTATCCAAATTGATTCTTGGCGTGCAGAGTGATCCACGCAATCACATACAGTTGATCCTTAAATGGATGTAGGGGATTAAAGTTGGGCGTGCTTGTTACCGGAGCAAATGGCTTTTTGGGGCGCGCAGCCGTCCAGTATCTGTGTGAATTCACAGAGCATCATGTGTCGTGTGCGGTACGTTCCCCTCTCTCTGCCGAATCCCTCTCCTCCTCGAACCTTCCTGTTCATGTCGTGGGTGAGATCAGTGCTGAAACTGATTGGCGCTCTGCCTTGAAAGGGGTTCACTGTGTCGTACATTGTGCGGCCAGAGTTCATGTGATGAAGGAAGCCTTAGATGCAGAGGATCTTTTCACAAGGGTCAACGTGGAGGGTACTCTGCAGTTGGCAGAACAGGCGGCCACTGCGGGTGTAAAACGATTTATTTTTATCAGTACGATAAAAGTGAATGGCGAGTCATCTACACCCCATCATCCCTTTACCCCTGAGGCTAAAGCCATGCCAGAAGGGGCATACGCAGTATCGAAGTACGAAGCGGAACAAGCCTTGCGTGCGTTGTCAGAGAGAACGGGTATGGAGCTTGTCATTATCCGTCCTCCACTCGTTTATGGTCCTGGGGTGAAGGCAAATTTCCTGTCGATGGTACGTTGGCTCTCTAAGGGGATACCTTTGCCTTTAGGTGCAGTGAATAATAAGCGCAGTCTGGTTTACGTCTACAACTTGGTTGACCTGATAAAAACATGTATTGATCACCCCGGAGCGCCAGGACAAGTGTTCCTCGTCAGTGATGATGAAGACCTTTCTATTCATGAACTCCTGCGAAGGACTGGCTCCGCCTTAGGAAAGAACGTGAGACTTATGAAGGTCCCCGTTGTGCTTCTGAGGGCTTCAGCGCGTTTAATTGGTAAAGATGCGCAGGTCTCCCGACTTTGTGATTCATTAAGTGCTGATATTTCCAAAACAAAACGCCTATTGGAATGGGCTCCCCCGGTGTCTGTGGATAAAGGTTTGTCTGAAACAGTGGCTGAGCTTCGGGAGACGTATTGAATATGACTATCGTTGTCTTCTGTCTTACCGCGTTTGTGGCCACGATGATCCTGACGGGGGCGATCAGGCAGGCTGCTTTAAAGCGGCAGATCATGGATATCCCGAACAGTCGTAGTTCACATTCCGTCCCGACTCCCAGAGGGGGAGGTTTGGCTATTGTATCGGTACTACTCGTGATGTTTGCAGTCATGCCGATGTTGTATCCGGGTTTAGAGTTCTATGCCTGGTTGATTGTGGGGGCGTGTGCACCCGTGGCTCTTATTGGGTTATGGGATGATTTTCATCACGTAGCCGCGCGCTGGAGACTGCTGGTTCATTTTGTGTCGTTATCGTTTGCCGTTATCTATCTGGGCAATATACCGGCGATTTCGCTGTTTGGTCACAGTTATGAACCCGGTTTTTTGATTGCAGCGGCGGCAGTACTGTCGATGGTGTGGTTGTTAAATCTGTTCAACTTTATGGATGGGATTGACGGCATTGCTGCGATGGAAGTGATTACGGTAGGGATTGCCATTGCCTTGATCAGCTGGATAGTTAAGGGTGATTCCTTATACTGGATATTACCTTTGGTGATGGCGTTCTCGGCAGCGGGTTTTATGGTATGGAATTTTCCGCCTGCCAAGATTTTCATGGGTGACGTAGGCAGTGGGTTTATTGGCGCTCTGCTGGGGGTCCTTGTGATCTCCGCAAGCTGGGTGGATCAGTCTCTGCTTTGGGCCTGGATAATCCTGTTAGGGGTGTTTGTTGTTGATGCGACGGTGACACTTCTGAGACGTTTGCTGCGAGGAGATAAAGTTTATCAGGCGCATCGTAGTCACGCTTATCAGTACGCCAGCCGTCTTTATGGCAGTCATCTTCCAGTGACTATTGCCGTTGGGACGATCAATCTGCTTTTCTTGCTGCCAGTCGCATTACTTGTAGCGTTCCAAAAGCTTGATGGCGCGGTGGGTGTTATTGTCGCTTACTTGCCGTTAATACTTCTGGCCCTTTATTTCAAATCAGGTGACACTGAAGAACACCAGCTATTGGCTGGAAAATAACTTCGCGGTCCACTATGCAGCTAAATCAAATGACATCGGTCTTCGAGTGGTTTTTAAACCTCTCCAGATTTCAGAAGCGGATTTTCAGCGTTGCGGTGGATGTCTGTATGCTGTTCTTCGCCTGTTGGTCAGCGATGGGTCTGCGTTTCGGTTCCTATAGCGGGATCCTGGATACCTACTGGTTGGCGTTTCTTCTGGCTCCGATGTGTGCAATCCCAGTGATGGTGCCGATGGGCTTGTATCGGGCCGTGATTCGCTATGTGGGTTATCGCGCGATATGGACGGTGGTGAGGGCGGTTACCTTTGGCGTATTGGCCTGGGTGGTGGCAGTAAGCCTGATCGATCTGCCAGCCCCCGTACCGCACTCCTCTTTTGTGATCTACTGGATGGCTGCGCTGGTGACAGTAGGCGGAACCCGTATATTGGGGCGCTGGATGTTCAGGCAGTTCACACCAGTGGGCCGTAGTTACAAAAACCGACATGCATGCCGGGCGCTGATCTATGGTGCGGGCGCTGCCGGTCAGCAGATGGCAACAGCATTGCTGATTAGTTCAGAGGTAAGTCCGGTTGGCTTTATTGACGATGACGCCTCAATACATGGCACCGAAATTCTGGGTTTACGCGTTCATCGTCTGGGGGAGATTGAAGACCTGATAAGGCGCCTCGATGTTGATACTGTACTGCTGTCAATTCGTAACATTCCGGTGGCGCGTAAACGCGAGATTGTGCGCAGGCTTGAGCAGTATCATCTGAACGTTAAGGTAATGCCGACGTTGGGTGATGTGGCAAAAGGGCGTGTGCAGTTAAACCATCTGTCCAATGTTGATGTGATTGATCTGCTCGGGCGTGACTCTGTCGCACC
>JAGSHA010000261.1 GCA_023954795.1 Oceanospirillaceae bacterium
AAAAAGATACCGAACGTTTGCTGAATAAGGTGCGTCAGCTGGATGCAAGATCCAGCAGCGAGCTAGTGGCTGAACGGTTGCAGCAAGGACTGCCGATGCAATGCGTCTGGGACGCCGTATTCCTAGCCGCAGCAGACGCCGTTATGAATCGTCCGAATATACCAATGCTGCACTGCATCACTGTGTCACATGCTCTTTATAGCTTATGGCAGCGGACCGCTAACACAACCATGAGGCGCGTCATCCCGTTGCAGGCGCTTAGCTATGTCGTACAAATGAAGCAGCAGCGGACTGACGGCGAATGGAATAATCTCGATATTCTGGACCTCAAAGCAGCGTCATCCAATTCTGCATCGTTAGTAAATCAGCTGGATCAATTGGGCAGCGCTATAGGGACTGATCATATTGAAGCTCGGGAGCTGTTGCAGCGATATCCACTCAACGATGGCTGGTGGACGTTAAAGCAGCAACTGAACAGCTGGCTGCTCTCTAAATCCAACAAAGCCCATGATTTCAAATATGGTGCAGCCGTACTGGAAACGGTTGAATGGATATCACCCCACTGGCGAACACCCTATCTCGCGGCATGTTCACGACTATTGATGGGCGAGAATATGCCGGACAGTAGCGAAGGCCTGAACATCGACGAATGGTTGGGTGGGGCATTCAGCTAATCGCTCTGTTTATTGATCAGAGATCTTTTCTAGGAGAGCACGAAATATTCTTAGATGTTCTTCAAGAGAGAATGCCGCATCCTCGCAATGTAATTGCCCACCGGAATGATCAATCGCGCCGATCATCATCAGATTATCGGCCATCTCAAACTGTTCAACCTGATCCCCCTGAGCATCCTGGCCTTTCTGTATCTGATCAACTCTGTCGCTATATAGACGGCCGTCCAGCGTATACCCCCAAACGGGTTTCTTTTGGGCAGTCATGTAACCGATCTCAAATGCTGTACCGACATCCATACTGGGACCACGGAACGGTGTCATATTCGCGACGATCAGATCGGCGTTATCCATCAACCCTATATTGGCGCGATAAATCGCCAGCCCTGCGTCATAGGGTGTTAGATCAGTAAGATCCAGTTCGGTATCCAATGGAAAATGCCCGTTAAATCCATACGCCTCACAGAGCGCAACTTTAGCTGATCCCGCCTCCTTGGCGTTTGGCCAAAAAACATCAGGGCCCGCTAGATAGATGTTTTTACGTGTCATGCGATTACCTGTATACCCTGTCGAATTCTCTTTATGTGAGGCGGAAGCGGGCCCGTATGTGGATGCCCTTTAAGCTATCGATTAAATCTACCATGGATCAGGAATTCGATAACTTGATTGATAACCTTGGGATTAACCATCATAAACGGGTGCGTCACAGGCAGCACGATATGATCTTTCATCCCTTCTACTTTGGTATTTTCCACTGATACTTTGCCATCGTTCTGACCTGATATCAGCGTTGAAAGGAGCAGATTAATCGTGCGCGTTCCCGCGATGACCCCGCATTCGAAATCAACCTGACCCAATTGAACAGGTACACTGTTTTTATCCGTACCCAGCTGCAGACCTGCGGGGCCATTGATCAACGCAAATCCCGGCATCCTGCCAAGAACATCTACGATCTCACTCCCCTGATTCGGCGGACCGAGCATCACCACCCGCCCAAGATTGGGTAACGCGTGAGACTTGAGATAGTGGCGTACCAAAATCCCTCCCATGGAATGGGTGACAAAATGTATACGGGTATTATCCGGGCAACGGGCTAATGCAGAATTGATCGCACGGTTTGCCAGTTGTTCGATTGGATAGGAGGTTGAGGCATAGCTTTGGTTGGTGACACCAAAACCAGCACTAATCAACGCCGACTCTAATGTTCGCATAGAGCGGCTGGTACGGGCTAAGCCATGGAGCAAGATCACACATTCTTTCGGCATAATAGATCCCTTTATCCTGCCTCTGGTATTGATAGACAACGAATCCGCCTACGGATCAATTGATTTTGGTATTCACCTGAGATGATGCTCGTTAGGAGTGTTGGTGTAGAAAGGCCAGCGCGGCCGGTTTCTCATGCTGATCAAAGCTCTTCATTTGAATACCCCTGAAGATCCTGTCTTCGATATCGACCACCGTATGAACCCATCGTTTGTCAGATACGATGGCTATTTTGCGGATGTTAGAAAAACCTGTTTCCCACAAAAAAGAGAGTTTCTCAAGCATCGCACGAAATTCCAGCCCTCCAATACTTTCTATTTCTTCGTATAGAAAGAGGTGGGAGTGTTGTTCGCCCTTCTCTTTTACTGCGCTGAGCACAAGCGACATATCCTCTTTGGTGATTTTGCCGTCAATGCTAAACCCTATGGTGTTCTCTATACCAGTGTCGATCAGCTTCAACATGGTCGTCCCCCTATGATAGCTGCGGCTCGTTTTAAGTATGGCGGATTTATCGCCAGAAACTGCAAAAACCTATGCGGGTACGTCGTCATAACTTTCGTTGTATTTTTGCCGTTTTCAAGCGAGTTGCTGGTCAGATAGTCGTATCCCCTTCACATTAAATTTACCGTCACGACTACGAAAAAAGGTTACGGCCTTCAAGACAAGTTGGTTGTTTTCCAAACAAAAACAAATGGTTACTTCCGATTAATATTGGATATTTCCATTATCTGAACGCTAAATTTACTGACAAAAACACAATTTAATGTGATACAAAATATTGATCATGATCACGAATAGTGTAATATTTCACAAAGTTAAGGATCGAAGTGCCCGCATATGTATCGCTTTCTAATGTGAGCAGCGCGTTACATATACGAACTAAACGTTTTCACCCCCTTGTTTATAACCATCGTTTTCAGGGATCGGTTATGGGGTTGAAGCACTTCGTTGGTAATTTCCTGAGCATATAGATGGAATACACCGCCCTTACATCTAATTAATGAGGAGAGGTAACTACAATGACAGATGCCTATATCTGCGATGCGATCCGCACCCCTTTTGGTCGTTACGGCGGCGGTTTAGCCCCGGTACGTCCTGATGATCTGGGCGCCGTGCCCCTGAAAGCACTGATGGATCGTAACCCGAATGTCGATTGGTCTTCCGTGGATGATGTGATCTACGGCAACGCCAACCAGGCGGGTGAAGACAACCGTAACGTTGCGCGTATGTCCACGCTGTTGGCCGGTCTGCCTACCTCTGTTCCAGGTACAACCATTAACCGCCTGTGTGGCTCCGGTATGGATGCAATCGGCATGGCGGCACGTGCCATCAAGTCCGGTGAAACCGAACTGATGATCGCCGGTGGCTGTGAATCCATGTCCCGTGCCCCGTTTGTCATGGGCAAAGCGGAATCTGCGTTCAGCCGTAATCCAAACGGCCTTTACGACACCACCATCGGCTGGCGTTTCATCAACAAAAAGATGAAAGCGGAATTCGGCGTGGACTCCATGCCTGAAACGGCTGAGAACGTGGCTGAAGATTTCAATATCTCCCGTGAAGATCAGGACCTGTTCGCGTACCGCAGCCAGCAGAAAACTGCAGCTGCCATGGAAGCCGGTCTGTTCAACGAAGAGATCTGCCCGGTGGTGATTCCTCAGCGCAAAGGTGACGACGTTATCGTTGATACCGATGAGCACCCTCGCGCCTCTACGACGCTGGAAGCGCTGGGTAAGCTGAGAGCGCCGTTCCGTGAAGGCGGTTCTGTCACCGCAGGCAACGCCTCCGGTGTCAACGACGGTGCTTGTGCCCTGCTGATCGCGTCTAAAGAAGCGGCTGAGAAAAACGGCCTGACCCCTAAAGCACGCGTTGTTGCCATGGCGACCGCCGGTCTTGAACCGCGCATTATGGGTTTTGGTCCTGCACCAGCCTCCAAAAAGGTATTGGACAAAGCCGGTCTGACACTGGATCAGATGGATGTCATCGAACTGAACGAAGCCTTTGCTTCTCAGGGTTTGGCGGTGATGCGTGATCTGGGTTTGCCGGATGATGCAGCGAACGTGAACCCGAACGGCGGTGCAATCTCTCTGGGCCACCCTCTGGGTGCCAGTGGCGCACGTCTGGTCACAACCGCGATGTATCAGCTACATCGCACCGGTGGTCGTTATGCCCTGTGCACCATGTGTATTGGTGTCGGCCAGGGTATCGCAATCATCATCGAGCGCGTTTAAGCAGTTTTATAAGGCGTTAACTAATGCCTTTCGGGGGTGTCCCGAAACATCCCCTTTTTTTAACTGCCCAAGTAGAGGCAGTTGTTCTGAAAAACGCTCTGACATAACAACGGTCAATTAGACAGGACAATAATAATTATGCAATACGATCAACCATTACGCGGCGCGCTCGACCCGATTGAAACCGCTAGCATCGATGAGCTGCGTGATCTGCAGCTGGGACGTATGCAGTGGAGTATCGCTCACGCTTATAACAACGTACCGGCCTATAAACGCCTGTGCGACGATAAAGGCGTCCACCCGTTTGACCTGAAAACACTGGACGACCTGAAACTGTTCCCGTTCACCACCAAGGCGTACCTGCGTGACGCTTATCCGTTCGATTCATTTGCGGTACCAATGAACGAAGTGGTGCGTGTCCACGCCTCTTCCGGCACCACCGGCAAGCCAACCGTTGTGGGTTACACCCAGAACGATATCGATACCTGGGCTGATGTCGTGGCGCGTTCTATTCGTGCAGCGGGCGGCCACTACGGCGATAAAGTTCACATCTCTTACGGTTACGGCCTGTTCACCGGTGGTATGGGTGCACACTACGGTGCTGAACGTCTGGGTTGTACTGTTATTCCGATGTCTGGCGGTCAGACTGAGAAGCAGGTTCAGCTGATGCGTGATTTCGATCCTGACATCATCATGGTGACCCCGTCATACATGCTGAACCTGATCGACGAGATGGAACGTCAGGGTCTGGATCCGCGTGATACCGCGCTGCGCCTGGGTATCTTTGGTGCAGAACCTTGGACCGATGAGATGCGCAAGAACATCGAAACCCGTCTGGGCATCGATGCGGTCGACATCTACGGCCTGTCCGAAGTGATGGGCCCGGGTGTGGCGATGGAGTGTATCGAAACCAAAGATGGCCCAACCATCTG
>JAGSHA010000013.1 GCA_023954795.1 Oceanospirillaceae bacterium
AGGTTGGCTGCCTCTGCGTCGGACTTAGCCTGACGTAGTTCGTCCTCCATCAGTGAGCGGATTGTGTTTTCCTTACGCAGTTCTTTGTTCACAACCGAAAGCGCATGTGTGCGTTCTCTGACACGTTGTTCCAGTGTTTCGTTGGTTTCCTGTAGGGCCTGCTCGGCCAACCGGCGCTCAGTAATATCCTGATAAAGGGTGAAGTAACCCAGCACGTCACCGTATTCGCCGATATGGGGAATATAGGTCACTTCGGCGTAACGAATGCTGCCGTCTTTGGTGGGCAGAAGGGTTTCAAAGCGCTGGCGCTCTCCTGTCAGCGCTTCCCGGATATACGGTGTACGCAACTCGTATTCGTCTTCTGGAAGCACTTTGTAGCAGGGCTGTCCGGAGATATTGTGACGATCGAGACCAAAGGTAGACGCATAGGCTTTATTGACGAATAGGTAGCGGCGATTCGGGTCCAGATAGGCGATCAGAACCGGTACGTTGTCGGTATAGATACGGATGTTCTGCTCACTTTCTCGCAGGGCTTCCTCGATCTGTTTGTGGTCCGTGATATCCATGTAGGTATTCACATAACCGCCATTGGGCATAGGGTTGCCGCGTACGTCCAATACAGTGCCGTCCGGGCGGAAGCGTTCGTAGCTATGGGGTTGGCTGGAGCGCAGAACCTCTAAACGTTTTTTGACCTGGGTTTCTATATCACCCGGGCCGTATTCGCCCTTGATCGCATTGTGGCGGAAGACTTCCTCAATCGGACGCCCGACACAGATCAAACCTTCCGGGTAATCAAACATCTCTACGTAGGGGCGGTTCCAGGCCACTAAGCGCATCTGCTGGTCCACTACGCTGATGCCCAGACTGATGTTTTCTATGGTTGATTGCAGCAGTGAACGGTTAAAGCGCAGAGCCTGAGAGGCTTCATCAACGATGGTGACCACATCACCGATCTGCATATCGCGGCCTTGCAGAATGGATGCAAGTACGATGCGTGCGGAGGAGGCACCAATAACACCGGCCAGCAATCGTTCGGTGAACTGGATAAGTTCCGGGGTGGCCTTGTCGCCGGAAAGCGGGGGTTCCTCTCCCCTTTGCAGTGCGAAGCCTGTAAACGAATGCTGTGTGCGGCTGATGCCCAAAAAGCGTTCGGTGAGCATCTGGAGATCGCCGACGGTGACATGCTCATAGTGACGCGAGGTTTCCGGTAGATCCTTGTTGTAGATATCAACAAAAGCGCTGGCCTGAATTCGATCCACTAAGCGGCGGGAGCTATACCGAGATACGGCGACGTAGAGCATGATATTGATCGATAAGCTCCAGAACACGCCGTGGGTTAAAGGGTCCAGATCTGTCATGCCAAACAGAGCTGTTGGCTTGAGCCAACTCACGGAAAGAAGACCGTTGGCAAGGAAGCTGTCGCCAATCAACCCACCTTCCATCAGCGTAGGGATTACCAGCGTGTAGAGCCACAATAAGAAGCCCGCGGACATGCCTATTAAGACACCGTTGCGAGACCCGGCTTTCCAGTATAAACCGCCAATAATTGCGGGCAGGAACTGGATAACGGCGACAAATGCCAGCAGGCCAAAAGAGGCTAATGATCCCTGATCACCGAGGATTCGGTAATAAAAGTAAGCCAGCAGCATCAAGCACATAATCGTGACGCGACGGACCTTTAATAGCAGTGCGCCGAGATCTTTGCTTTGGGATAGATTTAGCCAGGATATGCGAAACAGCAACGGCATGACTATGTCGTTACAGACCATGGTTGATAGCGCAATGGACGCAACGATAACCATGCTGGTGGCCGCAGAGAGACCGCCGATAAATGCGAAGGTGGCGAGATTGAAGTGGCCTTCAGCCAACGGCAGCATTAATACAAAGGTGTCGGCATCAACCGCACTGTATTCGTCGAAGTAAGAGAGGCCGGCTGTTGAAATGGGCAGTACAAATATAGCCAGCAGAGCCATATACAGTGGAAACAGCCAGCGAGCGAGCTTCAGGTTTTGGATGTCACTGGTTTCAACGATGGTGACCTGAAACTGACGGGGCAGGCAGATGACGGCTGCACAGGCCAATACCGTCTCGACTAAGAAGCTATCTTGCAGGATAGAATGAAAATTCTGATTTTGTGCCAGTTGGTGGCTAATACTGGCAATCAGCGGAGCGGGACCGTCAAAGATCTCATACGTGACAAAGAGACCGACAGCAATGAACGCTGTGAGCTTAATGATGGACTCGAACGCGACGGCTAATACCAGACCATCATGGTGTTCGGTAGCATCTATATGACGGGTACCAAACAGGATGGCAAATACCGCCATCAGCATCGCCACAAAAAGGGCGGTATCGCTGCCCTTGCCTAAGGAGGTTTCACTGCCTGCGGTAATCGCGCTAAAGCTGATTGCAACAGCCTTGAGCTGCATTGCGATATAAGGGATGGTGCCTAGCACCGCAATCACGGTGACTAAAACCGCCAATAGCTGACTTTTCCCGTAGCGGGATGAGATGAAATCAGAGATTGAGGTGATGTTCTGTTGTTTACTGACCAGAACGATCTTTTCAATCACCTGCCAGCCAAGCATAAATACAAGGATTGGGCCTAAATAAGTGGCGAGAAATTCCCAGCCATTGGTTGATGCCCGTCCAACCGCGCCATAAAAGGTCCATGAGGAGCAGTACACTGCAAGAGACAGAGCGTAAACGACCTGCTTGCCGATACGGTTAGGGGTGGTGGCCTTGTCTCCATAATAGGCAATGGCGAACAGCAGTCCGACATACGCCAGCGAGATCATGATAACTGTCCAGCCTGACAACATGATGTGCCCGCTCCTTGATATGAATTTGAAAGTTCTAGTTTACTCTTTCTGTAAAAGAACCCAAATCCTGCCTTATACCTTTGTATAGAACTTTGAACTCAAAGGTCTTTTTTGAAATCGCTGTAGCCCTTGAATTACGGGGCGTGGCTGAAATTTTGCTATATAAATCAAGTACTACGATCAGACTAAAGTCGGGCTTTGATTGGGACAGTGCTCTGATAATCTCTACTCTGTCTTTAGTTTCACCTATTCATAAAAAAAATAAGGATGGTGCAATGTCTATCAGCCCTGAACAGGCGCAAGCGTACTGGAAAGAAAACTTGCGCATAATATACACCTATCTTGCGGTGTGGTTCGTAGTCTCCTATGGCTGCGGAATCCTGTTTGTCGAACAGCTTGATGCGATCCAGTTCTTTGGATTCCCACTAGGCTTCTGGTTCGGTCAGCAGGGATCAATCTTCGTCTTCGTTGTCTTGATCTGGATGTATGTTGCATCTATGAACAAGCTTGACGAAAAGTATGACGTTCACGAATAACAACAATAAAAATAATCTAGTAAGGACGGCATTGTTATGAGTCTCGATTTACTTACTTACCTCTTTATCGGTGGTTCGTTTGCGCTTTATATCGGTATTGCGATTTGGGCGCGTGCAGGATCTACCAAAGAGTTCTACGTAGCAGGCGGTGGTGTACCACCAATCGCTAACGGCATGGCAACTGCAGCTGACTGGATGTCTGCAGCTTCCTTTATCTCCCTGGCCGGTTTGATCTCCTTCGTCGGCCGTGACGGTTCTGCCTACCTGATGGGTTGGACTGGTGGTTACGTACTGTTGGCACTGCTGCTGGCACCTTACCTGCGTAAGTTTGGTAAGTTCACTGTGCCAGACTTTGTAGGTGATCGTTACGGTTCAAGCACTGCGCGTATCATCGCCGTTGTTTGTACTATCGTAATCTCTTTCACTTACGTAGCTGGTCAGATGCGTGGTGTTGGTATCGTATTCTCCCGTTACCTGCACGTTGACATCAACACTGGTGTAATCGTGGGTATGGCGATCGTATTCTTCTACGCTGTACTGGGTGGTATGAAAGGTA
Organism: Oceanospirillaceae bacterium; assembly: GCA_023954795.1. Taxonomy (GTDB): domain Bacteria; phylum Pseudomonadota; class Gammaproteobacteria; order Pseudomonadales; family Balneatricaceae; genus Pontibacterium. The sequence continues at coordinate 3,915 of JAGSHA010000013.1, forward strand.
TTACCTATACACAGGTTGCACAGTACTGCGTACTGATCCTGGCGTTCACGGTTCCAGCATTCTTCCTGTCTTCTCAGATTACTGGTCACTTCCTGCCTCAGCTGGGTCTGGGTGCGACTCTGGAAAGCGGTCAGTCTGTGTTGGCAACGCTTGATCAGCTCTCGGTTGATCTGGGCTTCTCTCAGTACACCTCAGGTAAGAAATCAACGATTGATATCTTCTTCCTGACTGTCGCACTGATGTGTGGTACTGCTGGTCTGCCTCACGTAATCGTACGTTTCTTCACTGTACCTCGCGTAAAAGATGCGCGTACTACGGGTGGTTACGCACTGATCTTCATCGCACTGCTGTACACTGCTGTACCGGGCGTTGCTGGTTTCGGTCGTGTAAACCTGATTCAGGAAGTAAACGGTCCGCAGAACACAGGTACTGCTTACGCTGAAATGCCTTCTTGGTTTAAGAACTGGGAAAATGCTGGTCTGCTGGCATGGAATGACCGTAACGGTGACGGCGTTGTACAGTACGCTGCCGGTGCTGCATTTGATGCGAAGAAAGGTAAGCCTGCATTTATCGAAGAGCGTGGCGAGCACGGTCAGCGCATGACCTCTAACGCTAAAACTGATGCTTCTTTCGATGCAGCTAAACAGCCGTTCGCAAACGAAGTATACGTAGACCGCGATATCATGGTACTGGCTAACCCAGAGATCGCTCAGCTTCCGGGTTGGGTAATTGCTCTGGTAGCAGCGGGTGCGGTTGCGGCGGCACTGTCCACTGCGGCGGGTCTGCTGTTGGTAATCTCCACTGCAATCTCTCATGACTTGATGAAGAAGACCATCAACCCGAATATCTCTGATAAGCAGGAGTTGATGTACGCTCGTATGGCTGCGGTGGTAGCCATCTGTATTGCAGGTTACTTCGGTATTAACCCTCCAGGCTTCGTAGCCCAGGTAGTCGCGTTGGCATTCGGTATCGCATGTGCGTCCGTATTCCCAACTCTGATGCTGGGTATCTTCTACAAGCGTATGAACACTCAGGGTGCGATCGCAGGTATGCTGGTAGGTCTGGTATCTACTGTTGGCTACATGTGGTACTTCGTATTCGGTGGCGGCAGCTCTGCTGACTACTTCATGGGTATCTCCCCAGGTGGTTTCGGTACTGTTGGTATGATTCTGCACTTCATCGTTGCATACGTTGTTGCACAGATGACGCCTCCTCCTTCAGAGGAAATGCAGCACATCGTAGAAGACCTGCGTATTCCTCGCGGTGCTGGTGTTGCTCACGATCACTAATAGCCTGAGGCAGTAACTTCTTAAGGCACACCAGCGCGAGTTGGTGTGCCTTTTTCATTTATATGTTGGGAGAAAATGGATATGCCTTCATCTTTTAATATGGACAACATGCCGTTCAGCCTGTTGGACGAGCGAGAAAGTAACCTGCTGCGCCAGAATCTGGATATCGGGTACTATCAGAAAGGTGAGGTGCTGTTAGCCGCAGGGGCGGAGCCGGAAGGGGTGTTTATCATCCTGAAAGGACGTGTGAGCGAAAGCGAAGCGGTGGAAGAAGGTCAGTCTGATCAGCAGCACCACGTATTTGTGCATTACACCAATGAAGACTACTTCGGTGCTTGGTCGGCTATTCGCGGTAAAGCGATTCATAACTTCATTGCTGAAGAAGAAACGATCTGTCATATCCTACCCACTAAGATCCTTTTGGATCTGATGTCTTCAAATAATCTCTTTGCAGACTATTTTCAGCAAAATCTCTCGGCAAAATCTGAAATCGTTGCACAGCATGGTGGCGATCAGGATATGGCTGAATTTATGCTCGCTAAGGTTTCCAGTGGGGTTATTCGTGAGCCGCTGATCATACTGGAAGGTACGAGTATTGATGAGGCAACCCGTTTAATGCGGGAAAAGAAATCGGATTGCATGTTGATAAAAAGAGGGAGTCGTTACGGTATTGTGACGGGGACCGATCTATTAGATGCAATCGTAGTCAATCGTATTTCGCTGGAAGGTGATATCGCTGATGTGGCGAGTTACCGGCTGATTACTATTGATCCAGAAGATTATATGTTTAATGCCTTGATCATCATGACGCAGCAACATATTGAGCGTGTCGTGGTTATGAAAGGGGATCAGCTCGAAGGGATTGTCGAGCTGACGGATGTATTGAGTTACTTCTCCAGTCATTCGCATGTGATTGGTTTGCGTATTGAGCGTGCCCAGACAATTGAAGATCTGCATGAAGCGGCGCAAGGTCTGGATGACCTTATTAAAGCGTTGGTTTCGCACGGTGTGAAAACCCGCTTTGCGATGGATCTGTTAGCCGCTATGAATGGCCGTATTATGGCTAAGCTGTTCGATATTATGATTCCTGCTGATATGCAGCCGCATGTGTGTCTTGTGGTGATGGGGTCTGAGGGGCGTGGCGAGCAGATTATGAAGACCGATCAGGACAACGCGATTATCCATCGTGATGGTCTGGTGTGGCCGGAGATGCAGGAAACACTAAATCGGTTTAGTAAGACGCTTATTGAGTTTGGTTTTCCTCCGTGTCCTGGGAATATCATGGTGTCTAACCCAGAGTGGGTGAAATCCCTGGGATCCTGGACACAGATGCTAGGTGACTGGGCCGAGAAGTGCGATGGCGAAGCGTTGATGAATCTGGCGATAGCGGTGGATGCCAAGCCAGTGGCGGGTAATCCAGCGATCTTCAAGGCGAGCCGTAACTGGTTTATGCGTTATCTTCGCAATAACGATGTATTTTTCTCCCACTTTGCACGCGCGACCATCGAGTTTGATACACCTTTGACCTTCTTTGGCAATCTCAAAGAGAAAGGGGAGTTGGATATTAAGAAAGGTGGAATTTTCCCGATTGTGCACGGCGTTCGGACCTTGGCTCTTGAGCATAAGGTGAAAGCCACTAACACCTTTCAGCGCATAGAGGCGTTGGTTGAATTAGGTGAAATGCAGGATAAGCACGGTCGTGAAATGACTGAGGCGCTGAGTCTGTTTATTCAGCTGCGTTTACGTCAGCAAATTAAGCGTATGGACCAGTCTGATAGTGGCGTAGACCAAACGCCTAATATCATTGAGCTGGCTTGTTTGGATAAAATGGAACGAGACCTCTTGCGTGATGCCTTGCATATCGTAAAAGGATTTAAGAAACATTTGACCCTACGCTACCACCTTGGGAGCTAAGCGATGATTATCCCAAGAACGATAAGAAGAATAAAAGAACGTTACGATCATAAAGGCGGGCCGTACGCTCATCTTTTTGAATCTTATGAAGGTGATGAGGTCGTTTCGCTGGATTGCGAGACAACCAGTTTGGATGTAAAGCAGGGCGAGATACTGTCGATTGGCGCGGTTAAGATTAAGGGTAACCGTGTTATGACCAGTGATCGTCTGGATATTAAGTTGAAAGCGCCCGAGTCGCTGACCGGTGACTCGATCAAGATTCACAAAATTCGCGCGAGTGACCTGAGTGAAGGGATTGAGCTGGAAGATGCGCTGGAGCAAGTGCTGGATTTTGTCGGTAACCGCCCAATTCTAGGCTATTACGTTAACTACGATATTCGTATGTTAGATAAATTCATTCGCCCGAAATACGGTTTTAGCCTGCCTAATAAGGCGGTTGAGCTGTCTCATGTTTATCATGACATCATAAAATGGCGATTTGTTGGCGGAAATGTGGATCTGCGATTTGATACGATCTCTAAGTCACTTGATATTCCAATGCTTGAGCGTCATACCGCGTTAGGTGACGCTATTACCGTTGCTCTGATGTATGTTCGTCTGAAACACGGTGAGCCGCCTGCCGTAAACTGTTAAACTCTCACTACGCAGCAACGTCAATTTTAAAGCGGGCCATTGGTCCGCTTTTTGCATTTATATTCTGTAAAGGTGCTTTAAACGGTTGTTCATGCCAAATATTTGTCGTAATTTTGGCGTTATACGTTGAAGGCCCCTGTCTGTTACCTATAATGTCAATAAATTGCCGAAGTGCGGAGTGAGTAATGGTCGATCGAGCTGATATCAACAGTGTGCTGATGCAGATGCGGGCGATCCAGTCTCAGGCTCAGGGTGGAGCAGGTATCACTGCTGCCGCACCCATTGCACCAAATCAGGCGGAACTAAAGACAGACCGAACAGGGTTTGGTGATCTGCTGAAGCATGCAGTGGACAGCGTTAACGAAGTGCAGGGAACCGCCAAAAATCTGGCGACGGCGTATGAAAAGGGGGATCCTACCGTGGATCTTCCTCAAGTAATGATTGAGGCGCAGAAAGCGTCGGTGTCGTTTCAGGCGATGACTCAGGTGCGTAACCGGTTGGTGAGCGCATACGAAGATATTATGAAGATGCCGATCTGATCTGGCATCTTGTGGGTGCAAGTAAGTTATGGCTGAAGGTATAACTGCAAGCGGAATGGATAAAGGTAGTACAGTACTTGGCTTTAATCGCCTGAGTATCTTCCGTCAGATTGGTCTGATGGTGGGGCTCGCGGCGACGATCGCTATCGGCTTTGCAGTGGTATTGTGGTCTCAGGCACCGGATTATCGCGTGCTGTTCAGTAATCTGGGATATGCGGATGCGAACCAGGTGATAGAACAGTTGCGTTTGTATAATGTGCCCTACAAGTTTGATGCTGATGGTCGGGCTATTCTGGTGCCGCAAGAGAATGTGCATCAGGCCCGCCTGAAATTGGCTGCGGAAGGATTTACAGCGGATAAAACCGTTGGCTTTGAACTGCTAGATAAAGATCAGGGTATCGGTAGTAGCCAGTTTATGGAAACAACCCGCTATCGGCGTGGTTTGGAAGGGGAGTTGGCCCGAACAATTGCCAGTATGATTTCGGTGCGCAATGCGCGCGTGCATCTCGCCATTCCCAAAGATTCTGTATTTATCCGTGATGAACGGAAACCCTCCGCATCTGTATTTATTGAGCTGTTCGCCGGCCGAAAGCTGGAACGTGATCAGGTGGCGGCAATAGCCAATCTGGTCGCTTCCAGTATTCCTGAGCTGAGGTTTGAGGATGTGACTGTTGTTGATCAGCGCGGCCGCCTGCTGAATAGTCGCGATGTTGACACGGAAGCTGTGCTGGCCGCTAAGCAACTCGAATATACTCAGAAAATTGAAGAGCGTCTGCTGAATCGCGTTAACAGTATTTTGATGCCAGTCGTGGGTTCTGAGCGTTTTCGGGCAGAAGTATCCGCGGATATTGATTTTACGGCCGTTGAGCAAACCGACGAGATCTATAATCCTGATTTGCCGGCCTTACGCAGTGAGCAAACCAATAAGGAAACCCGTGTTGGTTCACTGGCTGCGATGGGAATTCCTGGCGCGTTATCTAATCAGCCGCCAGGTCCAACCGCGGTTCCTGAGGAAGCTCGAGGGGCTGGTGTCGCAGGGCAGCAGACTGCCGAATCAAAACGGCCAGGAAGCAGCCGTGATCAGGCAACGCGAAATTATGAACTGGATCGTTCTATCAGTTATACCCGCCATCAGCAGGGACGGGTACGTCGTTTAAGTGTGGCGGTGGTGGTTGACGATTTGTCTGGCGTTGATCCGGCTACCGGTGCCTCAAATCGCACACCTTGGACTGAGAATGAGCTCGAGCGCTTGCGTGTACTAGTGCAGGATGCCGTGGGATTCTCTGCCCGTCGTGGCGATAGCGTGAACGTGATTAACTCCCCATTTGTTGCTGCACAAAAGATGGATACGGAAGAGACGCCTATCTGGAAGCAGGGTTGGGTGTGGGAAATTGTAAAGCAAGTTCTCGCAGCCCTGTTTGTCTTGGTGCTGGTGTTCGGTATTTTACGACCGATTTTGCGTAATCTTGCGGATACCGGGTCGGCGAGTAGCGTGGCAGGATTAGGCGCAGCGGGTGATGTCGCGGCTGAGCTGGAAGGACTGGATGCTGCAGGTATGGCGGCCGATCAGGTGACGTTTGGCGCCGATGATGAATTGCTGCCGACACCGAATGAAAGTTTTGATTATCAGGTTAATGCTATCCGAAGTATGGTGGCAGAAGATCCTGCGAAAGTTGCGCAGGCGGTAAGACAGTGGATCGCGGAAGATGAGTGATGACAATCTTGATGGTGAACTGACGAACCTGGATAAGGCAGCAATCTTGCTGATCAGTCTGGGGGAGTCCGATGCGGCTGAAATACTCAAGCACCTAGGCCCTAAGCAGGTTCAGAGCATCGGTCAGGCAATGGCTGCACTCGACAACATACCTCAAAGCAAAGTGGAATCTGTTGTGACAGATTTTCTGGGTTTGCTGGGTGATCAGACCGGTATTGGTATCAATAATGATGCCTATATTCGTGCGATGCTCAACGAAGCGTTAGGTGAGGAAAAAGCCAAAACGCTGCTGGATCGGATACTGATTAGTAAGAATACGTCGGGCTTGGATACTCTGCGTTGGATGGAGCCGCGGCAAATTGCCGAAATTATCCACTATGAGCACCCGCAGATACAGGCGGTTATCATCTCCTACCTTGAGCCGGATGTGGCCGCGGCGGTACTTTCATTTTTCGACGAAAAAGTACGCCTCGATATCGTCATGCGTGTCGCTTCATTGGATAGTATTCAGCCCGTAGCACTGCAAGAACTTAACGATATTCTTGAGCGTCAGCTTACCGGGGGCGGAGGAACGAATACAGTTTCCAACCTGGGTGGCGTGGAATCGGCTGCCAGTATCATGAACTTCATCGATAGCAATATCGAAGCTGAAGTGATGGATGGTATTAAGGAAGCTGACGAGATTATGGCGAATAAGATCGCAGACATGATGTTTGTCTTTGAGAATCTTATCGACGTGGAAGATCGGGGTATTCAGGCAATATTGCGTGAAGTCTCCACTGACGTATTGGTGCTGGCGCTAAAAGGTGCTGATACCGCGCTTCAAGAAAAAATATTCCGCAATATGTCCAAGCGAGCAGCTGAATTGTTACGCGATGATCTGGAAGCTAAAGGGCCGGTGCGTGTTAGCGAAGTCGAAGACGCGCAGCGGGACGTATTGTCCACTGCTCGCCGTTTGGCCGATGAGGGTGAGATCCTTCTGGGTGGCGGCGGAGATGAGATGATCTGATGATCAATAAAAATGCCCCTGATGGTGATGTTCGAATCCGCTCCACCGATGCGGTGGCGTTAACGCCTTGGACGCTGCCAGAAGTGTCCGGTGACCATCTTGTGGCGCTTGAAACTAAAAGTCATCCTAAGAAAAAACCTTCTTTACCTGAAGCTGACCTGCGTGATGTCGGCTTGGCATTGCAGCGCGAAAAGCCACCTAAAGATATTGTTACGGTATCTGAGGCAGAGTCGATTCGTGAGGCTGCTCATCAAGACGGTCTGTTACAAGGGTTGGTTGAGGGGCGGGAACAGGGATACCCCGAAGGTTTGGAAAAAGGTCTGGTTGAAGGGAAAGAGCGAGGTTATCAGGATGCTCTGACTCAGGGGCAGGCCGAGATCAATCAGGCTGTCGCCAATCTGGCCGAAATGCTGCAGGCGTTGCACCAACCGCTGGCTCAACAAGAGCAGGCGTTGGAGTCCTTAGTCGCAGGCTTGGTGGTCAAATTATCCCGTGCTGTGATCGATGTTGAGTTGAATACGCGTCCTGAGATTATTCAGAATGCGATTCGTGATGCTCTTCAGCAGCTGCCTCAAGGTGGTGGTGCATTGACGATTGAGGTGTCACCGGCTGACTTACCCCATGTGGAGCCTATCGCCGGGCGTTTGTCTTTTCCCGTATCCGTTGCCGCGGATGGCTCAATTTCTCCGGGCAGCTTCCGTCTGCATACCAGCGATAGCCTGATTGAATCTGATATTCAACAGCAGTTTCAGATGCTGTCGGAACAACTCTTTGCTTCGTTGACCCAACAGAATCCGGAGGCCTGATGGCTGACCTTCTGTCCCGTTTTTCTCGCTGTGCGGATGTGACGCTCAAGCGACAATCTCCCATTATCGAAGGGCGTATTACCCGAATGATCGGCCTGACGTTGGAGGCTGTCGGTATTCAGGCGGCTGTGGGTGACTGTTGCCGTATTGTGCTTAACGAGCAGAGCGCGGTTGAAGCGGAGGTGGTCGGTTTTTCCGGGGATCGTTTGTATCTGATGCCGCTTTATCCGATCGAAGGCTTAAAGCAAGGCGCTAAAGTTTATCCGCTGGCCGATTCCGGCCAGGTGCCTGTTGGAGATGCGCTGCTGGGGCGTGTGATCAATGGTATTGGTAATCCTATCGATTCGCTCGGTGAGCTTGAGGGCGTAGATGAAGTATCGCTGGCAGGGGATATTATCAATCCCCTCTCACGTGATCCGATCAAAGATACGCTGGATGTGGGTATTCGGGCCATCAACTCTCTGCTGACTGTCGGGCGTGGCCAGCGCCTGGGTCTGTTTGCCGGCAGTGGTGTGGGTAAGTCTGTTTTGCTTGGAATGATGACGCGTTTTACCGAAGCTGAAATTGTTGTTGTCGGGTTGATCGGTGAGCGTGGCCGAGAAGTGAAGGAGTTTATCGAGCACAGCTTGGGCCCTGAAGGGTTGAAGCGTTCGGTTGTTGTCGCATCGCCCGCGGATGATTCTCCTTTGATGCGTTTACGTGCGGCCCAGCTGACCACGCGTATTGCCGAGTATTTTCGTGATCAGGGCAAAAATGTTTTGTTGCTGATGGATTCGCTCACGCGTTATGCACAGGCTCAGCGAGAGATTGCGTTGGCCGTTGGTGAACCGCCTGCGACTAAGGGGTATCCACCGTCAGTCTTTGCCAAAATCCCTAAGCTGGTCGAACGGGCAGGGAACGGTTTGCCGGGGGAAGGTTCAATTACCGCGTTTTATACGGTGCTGACAGAGGGGGATGACCAGCAAGACCCGGTTGCAGATTCCGCGCGTGCAATTCTTGACGGTCACGTCGTGCTTTCCAGACATCTCGCTGAGCGGGGGCATTATCCAGCTATTGATATTGAAGCGTCGATCAGTCGAGCGATGCCGCAGATTATCCACCCTGATCATCTAAAGACAGCACTGCGTTTTAAGCAGCTATATTCAAAGTATCGGCAGAACGAAGATCTGATCTCTGTTGGCGCTTATGTGCGGGGCAGTGATCCTGATACGGATTTTGCGATGGAGCGAATGCCGGTTATGAACGAGATGTTGCGTCAGACAATGTCTGACCCGATGCCGCTTCAGCCCTGTATCCAGCAACTTTCCATGGTGTTAACGCCGATGCCCAACGTAAATGCAAACCCAACGTCAGCCGTGGTGCAGTAAATGGCAAAACGATCGCAGCGTTTGAAGGTCGTGCTTGATCTGGCAGAGCGTAAGAAGAAACAGGCGGATCAGTTGCTGGCAGCCAGTCGCGCGCGAGTGGAAAAAGATAAGCAGCAAATTGCGCAGTTAGAAGTGTTTCTCGCGGATTATCAGCGTCAGTACGAAGATGCCGGACGTCAGGGGTTTGGTATATCCAAGCTTGAGGTATATCAGTCTTTTATTCGGAAGATCGCCACAGCGCTGACGCAGCAGAAAAATGCACTGCGTATGAACGAAAACGAGTTGTCTGCTGTTGAACGTCACTGGACTCAATGTTATGGCCAGGTTGTCGCGATGGATAAGCTGGTAGATAAAGCGCAGGATCAGGAGCGGCAGATCGAGGACAAGAAGTTACAGCAGCAGCTTGATGAACGCGCGCAGATGATCAAATCAAACTTTATCTAAATTGGCCTCTTTTTTGCTGGTTCTTTGTTGAGTAATACTCAATGTTCTTCGTTTCAGGAGTGAAAAATGAGTAACCAGCTGTCTAATGCAGGCGCTTCCGGTCTGCTTGGAATGTTGAATGTCGCGCCAGCTACGCCGGGCCAGCCCGTCGCAGCTGCTAGCGGATCAACGCTTCCGTTTGGTTCGGTTATGCAAGCGCAGACTGCGGGGTCTTATCCCACGCAGATGAATGCAGACGGCCAGCTATTGCCGCTGGAGGGTGACGGATTGCCACCGTCTGGTGAAATGCTGGCGCAGATGCAGGCGCGCCTGTCGGCGGAAGGTCGTGCGCCGGAGCTTTCGGAGCTTACAAGTGAGTCGTCTTCAGTTGATCTGCTGGGGCCGGTGCTTCGTGATTCTGAAAGCCTGCTTGAAGGAGTGGTCGTTAAAGATCAGTGGCTGGGACTTACTCCACAAAATAGTGAATTTAATGCAGAGGCGCCTGAGGTTGTGGCGCTTATGCAAGATATTATGGCTGAGCAGTCCACTCAGGTTAGGTCTGACAATTTGCAGGTAAGGCCAGATGCCTCGGGTGAAGGTGATGCTGGTACTGCTCCCTTAGATGTCAGTGTCGTACCTGCCGAAGTGTCTATGCAAAATATGGCGGCCTATAGTGATACGAAAGCCGTTACTAATGAAGACGCTGCTAATGCGAATACTGCATTGCTTACCGAATCTGAATTAGCCGTTTCCCTGTCTGAGCGCTCGCAGGGGCCTAAAGAGGGTGAGCGACAAGTCGGCCAATCCTTGGGTCAAGAGGGTGTGGATCGAGTAGGTCAGTCGGCGTTGCCTGCCTCTGCGCTTTTTGACACGACGGTTGATACACAAAATACCGAAATGGAATCTCAGTCTTCCCGCTTCAGGGTTCTGCCTGAGGCTCTGCCGCAATCGCAGATACCGGAGCCTGTTGTACAACGTCCTTTGGTGGACAATCCGAATGGGGTTTCGGTTGCACCTCCTGCGATGGAGTCGGTGCCACGTAATGCCGCAGTATCTCGCTCGCCGAATACTAGAGAAAGTATGTCGGTTCCCGCGTCTGTGGGGAGTACTGACAATAGAGGTCTGACTGGCAACGGGCCTTCAGTGACGCAGTTGGTATCCCCGGTCACTAATACATCGGGGGGATCAGGAACTCCCGTGCCTACTGTCCCTTTAGATGGAGCAGTTTCAACGGCGGATACACGTTTAACATCAGGTGAAACAGCAGATCTGTTACGCGCGGAACGTGCAGTCGGCGAGGGTGCTCAGGGAGGCGGTGAGAAAGCTGATAGCGGGCTACGTGCTGAAGGACGTGGGTTCTCCTCTCTATTGAGTGCGGCGGCCCAAACAGCGGTCCCCACAGATCAGGCCGCAAAAATGACGCCAACGCAAACCGCCTTCACGCTTGCAGGGCAGGGGCAAATGGGTTCAGCGCCATGGAGTAACGCCTTGAGCGAACGCATCATGGTGATGACGGCACAGAACAATCAGGTGGCTGAAATACAGCTGGATCCCCCTGAGTTGGGCTCGTTAAAGGTCAGGCTGCAGGTTGGACAGGATCAGGTCAGCGTTAGCTTTGTCTCACCTCATGCATCGGTGCGAGACGCTGTGGAGCAAAGTATGCCTAGATTGCGAGAAATGATGGAGCAACAAGGCTTAAATCTGGGAGAGTCTTCGGTGAACGATCAGTCGTCCGGGTCGGATGAAGAAAGACGTCAGGAACGTTTTGCCTCCGGTACGGGAGATGAGCTGTCCGGAGGCTTAGAGGAGCAGGTTTCTGTACGGGCTGATGGTGAAGGATTATCGCTCGTTGATTACTATGCTTGAGTAGCTTCAGCCTGAAAAACAGTGTGTTATAGTTAGCGCTGTAAAAAGGGATAGTCCCTTAAGTATATTATTCGGCACTCTGTCACGGGAGATTGATGATGGCTGAAGATCAGGCTGCAGCGGCGGAAAACGGCGAAGAAGAAGGCGGTAAAAAGAAGTCCAAACTTAAGCTAATCATCATTATCGTGGTTGCGCTATTAGTGTTGGGCGGCGGCGGTGCTGCGGCATATTTCCTCTTATTGGCAGAGCCCAATACAGAAGAGAGTGCTGAGAAGGAAGCAGAAGCGGTTGAGCCGGTGCGTGGCCCGGCAATCTATGTCAAAGTTCGTTCAATGGAGGGGCGCCCGATGTTTGTGGTGCCGCTGCGTAGTAAGGAAAAAACCAGAGCCGGTCGTGGCCATTATATGCAGGCCTATGTGGAAGCCAAAACACGTAATCCTGACGTAGAAGCTGCACTGAAGTTGCATATGCCAGTGGTTGTATCCCGTCTTAATAAAATGTTCTCCTCGCAACAGTTTGAGGTGTTACAAACTAAAGAAGGGCGCAGTGAGTTGAGACAGCAGGCAGTAGATGAGGTGCGCGAGGTTATGATGGAGAAAATCGGCAGACCTGGAGTGGAAACGGTGCTCTTTACTAACTTTGTAATGCAGTGATGACTAGATGTCGGTAAAAGACCTCCTCTCACAGGACGAAATCGATGCGCTGTTGCATGGTGTTGACGACGGCGGCGTAGACACATCGGAAGAGCCTGAACCGGAGTCCGATGAAGAGGTTCGTCCCTATGATCTGGCCAGTCACGACCGTGTCGTGCGTGGCCGGATGCCAACGCTTGAAATGATCAATGAGCGTTTCGCCCGCCATACCCGTCTGAGTTTATTTAACCTGTTACGCCGTACCGCCGATGTGGCGGTAGGGGGTATTCAGGTCATGAAGTATGGCGATTACGTACATACCTTATACGTACCGACGAGTATGAACCTGGTACGTGTGAGTCCGTTACGTGGCACTGCGTTGTTTATCATGGATGCCAAGCTGGTGTTCAAACTGGTGGATAACTTTTTTGGTGGTGACGGGCGTCATGCCAAAATCGAAGGACGCGAGTTTACGCCGACAGAAACTCGCTTGGTGCACAAGGTGATCGGTCAGTTCTTTCATGACTTGAAAGAAGCTTGGGCGCCGGTAATGGATGTTGATTTTGAGTATCTGGGGCATGAGGTTAACCCGGCGATGGCTAACGTCATCAATCCGGGCGATGTAATCGTTATCAGTAGCTTTCAGGTTGATATGGATAATGGCAGTGGTGAGTTTCATGTTGCTATGCCGTATTCAATGCTGGAACCCATTCGCGACAAACTGGTTGCAGGGGTTCAGAACAGTGAAGATCACTCTGATGAGCGTTGGCAGACGGCGATGAGACGCGACATCATGATGGCGCGCATGAATTTGCAGATCACCTTAGCTGAGAAGAAATTGACACTGCGCGATGTTTTGGAGTTGGAAGAAGGGGATGTTATCCCTGTGGATATTCCAGAAAATTTGCGGATGAAAGTGAATAAAGTGCCTGTGTTTGAAGGTAAGTTGGGTGTTTCGCGAGGCAATCTGGCCATTAAGCTTGTTGGTCAGGTGAAAGAAGAGCTGCGTCTGGATAAGTAGCAGATAGTAGCTGGAGAGCAATTGAATGAGCGATGAGAACAATCAGGACGTAGACCAGCAGGCGATGGCCGATGAGTGGGCTGCGGCGATGGAGCAGCAGCTAACTTCGGAGACTGACGCTGAAGGTGCATCTGGCGCGGATGTGGGTGAGTCTGTAGAGCTGGATGAGCTCCGGGATGATGCGAATCCTGTGGATGATCCCAAGCTGGATGTGATTCTGGATATTCCTGTGACGTTGTCCATGGAGGTCGGTGAGACTGACATTGCAATCCGCAACTTACTGCAGCTCAATCAAGGGTCGGTGATTGAGTTGAACCGTGTTGCCGGTGAGCCGTTGGACGTTAAGGTTAACGGTACGCTGATTGCACATGGGGAGGTTGTTGTGGTTAACGACCGTTATGGAATTCGCCTGACTGATGTTATCAGTCCGCAGGAGCGCATCAAGCGTCTCAAATAAGGTGGTTATGTTCAGCCGCATATCCTCAGCTATCTCTTTGCTGTTCATCAGCCTCTTTGCTCAATATGGGGTGGCGGCTGATGAGGTCCTGTCTGCACCAGTAACGTCAGAACCGGGTGCCGATGTCACTCGGGGCGTAACGCCTATGGCAACGTCTGACCCTTTCTCAACTGAAGCTGTCCTTCAACTGCTGTTAGGTTTGTTGTTTGTTATTGCACTGATTTTTCTTCTGGCATGGATCGCGCGCCGTTCTTTGGGTGTGACTCAGACCGGGCGACATATGAGAGTCATCACCGGGTTGCCTTTGGGAGCGCGTGAAAAAGTCGTGTTGGTTGAGGTGGGCAAGGAGCAACTGCTGTTGGGGGTTGCGCCGGGACGGGTGAACTTGATCACCCGCTTTGATGAACCGGTCGTGGATAGTGGTGAACCTGAAGGTGCGTTCGGGCAGCGGTTGGTTGAAGCGTTACAGCGGAGATCCGACTCTTGAGAGCGTTGTTGGCCGTTGCCATTCTGTTGGGGTGGAGTATTCCCGCTGTCGCAGCTGATGTAGGTATCCCTGCGATCAGTGTTACGTCAGGTGAGGATGGCGTAGAAAATTACAGTGTAACGATCCAGATCCTTGCGCTGATGACCATGCTGACGTTCCTGCCAGCTATGGTTATGATGATGACATCGTTTACCCGAATCATTATCGTTTTTGCAATTTTACGTCAGGCATTAGGTTTGCAACAAACGCCGTCTAACCAGGTTATGGTGGGGTTGGCGATGTTTCTGAGCTTATTCATCATGACGCCAGTGCTCGAAAAAGTGAATACTCAGGCTGTTCAGCCATATATGGAAGAGCGGATGGGTGTGGTACAGGCGTTGGAGGCCGCAAGCGGTCCTTTTCGGGAGTTTATGTTAAAGCAGACCCGTGAAAGTGATCTGGATATGTTTATGAAGATCTCTAAAACGCCTAAGGTGAATGGTGTTGATGAGATCCCGTTTTCGGTGCTGGTACCTGCTTTTGTGACCAGTGAGCTGAAAACCGCCTTCCAGATAGGGTTTATGTTATTTATCCCGTTTTTGGTGATTGATATGGTGGTGGCCAGTGTCCTGATGGCCATGGGTATGATGATGCTGTCTCCAGTCATTATCTCGCTGCCGTTTAAGATAATGTTGTTTGTACTGGCTGATGGCTGGGCCATGGTGGTGGGTACATTAGCAGCCAGCTTCGGTATATAGAGGTCTCATATGTCGACCGATGTGGTACTCGATGTTTACGGTGAAGCGTTCATGCTCATCGTTATTCTGGTGGCTGTGATCATTACGCCCAGTCTTATGGTTGGATTGCTGATATCAATGTTTCAGGCGGCAACACAGATTAACGAACAGACGTTGAGCTTTCTGCCCCGATTGATTGTCACGCTGACGGTTATTATGGTCATGGGGCCTTGGATAGTTGGTAAATTTAAGGACCTGTTCTCCTACCTGTTTCATAATATCCCCTATCTGATCGGGTGATCCTGTGTTTGAGCTGGATCTAGGGCAGATAGATCGCATCGTATCCTCCTTCCTATGGCCGTTTTTTCGTGTGGCCTCCTTTTTTATGGTTATTCCCATGATTGGCTCACGGCTGGTGCCGGTGCGTATCCGTCTGGGGTTGGCGTTGGCGGTCTCTTTGCTGATTGTGCCACTGTTACCTGATATGCCGGTTTACGATGGACTGGCATTTGAATCCGTAAAAATTATCGCGCAACAGATCCTTATCGGTTCCCTGATGGGGTTTGCTGTGCAGGTGCTATTTCAAGTGTTTGTGTTGGGTGCACAGCTGACCGCCATGCAGATGGGTCTGGGATTCGCATCGACATCCGATCCGGCCAATGGTGTTTCGGTGGTTATACTGGGTCAGTATTACTTGATGATCGTCATGATGTTTTTCTTGGCGACAAATGGGCATCTGATCATGATTGAGCTGCTGGTCAAAAGCTTCACGCTGGTACCGGTAGGCGGTGCGACCTTGGTGATCGACTCGTACTGGAAAATGGCATTAGCGGGCAGCTGGATGTTTTCAGGTGCCTTGATGATCGCCTTGCCTGCGGTTACCGCTCTATTGGTGGTTAACTTTGCTTTTGGTGTGATGACGCGTGCCGCGCCGCAGCTCAATATCTTCGCGATCGGTTTTCCATTCACTATGCTGATGGGGTTACTCATCGCGTGGATTTCAATGGGTGACCTGTTGGGGCATTATTTTAAGATGACAGAGTTTGCATTGGATTATCTGTTGAACATGATTGTCGCGGAGACACCCTGAATGGCAGAAGAGTCAGGTCAGGAAAAGTCAGAAGAACCCACGGCCAAACGGTTAACCGAGGCACGTGAGAAGGGCGACGTTCCCCGATCACGTGAATTGGTGACCATGGCTGTTTTGCTCGCGTCGTCTGCTGCAGCATTGATGTTTGGCGGTAAGCTCGCCCATCACATGATGAATGTGATGGTAAACAGTTACGAGCTGGAGCGAGCGGCAATATTTGACGTCAACCAGATGATCATATTTTTGACCGCTGCGTTTTATGAATCCTTTCAAGGGTTGCTGGGTTTCTTTGCGATAGTGTTGTTGGCTGCGCTTATCGGGCCTATAGCCTTAGGTGGATGGAACTTTAGTGCGCAAGCCTTTGCGCCGAAAGGGAGTCGGCTGAATCCACTATCGGGTCTTAAGCGCATGTTTTCGATGAATGCGCTGGTGGAGCTGATCAAAGCGCTGGGTAAGTTCTCCGTCGTCGCTGCGGTCGCGATTGGAGTCTTGTGGTCGATAAAGTCTGATATTCTGGCGCTGGGTTACGGGAGTCCGCAAACGTCCTCTGAACAGGCGGTGGAGATGGTGATCTGGGTGTTTCTAATGCTCAGTGCCAGCCTGATCATCATTGCGGCAATAGATGTTCCATTTCAGCTTTACTCCTACACCAAGAAATTAAAGATGACGATGCAGGAGATTAAGGACGAGTATAAAAATACGGAAGGTAAGCCGGAAGTCAAAGGCCGTATTCGGCAGATGCAGCGTGAAATCTCTCAGCGACAGATGATGAAGGATGTTCCTGAGGCGGATGTGGTTATTACCAACCCGACTCACTATTCCGTTGCGCTGAAGTACGACAGTGAGCGTGGCGGTGCGCCTTACGTTGTTGCTTTGGGGGCAGACTTTGTGGCCCTCAAAATTCGGGAAATCGCTAAAGAAAACGATATACCTATTCTTTCCGCTCCGCCGTTGGCGCGGGCGCTCTACTACTCCTCTGAAATTAACGAGGAGATCCCTGCCGGTTTGTATACGGCTGTCGCTCAGGTATTGGCGTATGTCTTCCAGCTAAAAAATTACAAAGTCTATCAGGCTGAAAAGCCCTATCCACCGTCAGCAAATGATCTGGATATCCCTGAGGAATATCGTCGGGACGAATGATCTGGCTTATTTCTTGCAGATTCTAATTTCGTACCTGTATTTATCGTCAAAAAATTGTCTTTCGCGGTGTTGTGGCGTTTGGTTGTGCTAAGGTACACGTGTTGTTGGTTGTGTAGTGTCATTATATTGACGTTGGTATGTTGAGTGGATAGAGCGGAACTTTTATCAAATGCACGCAGTTTAGGACAGGGAAACCTGGGTGTTCCTTTCCTGCTGCTGATTATTTTGGCGATGGTGACATTGCCGATGCCGCCATTTCTGCTGGATGTGTTGTTTACGTTCAACATCGCGCTGTCCATCGTTGTCTTGTTGGTGAGCATTTACGCACTGCGGCCGCTAGAATTTGCGGTATTTCCAAGTATTTTGCTGGTCGCGACATTAATGCGGTTGGCCCTGAATGTAGCCTCTACTCGTGTAGTGTTACTGTATGGTCACGAGGGCGGAGACGCGGCAGGTAAGGTCATTGAGGCTTTTGGTGCCGTTGTGATTGGCGGCAACTATGTCGTAGGTTTGGTGGTGTTCATGATC
>JAGSHA010000201.1 GCA_023954795.1 Oceanospirillaceae bacterium
ACAAGTCGCCGGTAACGAAGCGATTGTCTCGATGGTCAGCCTGGGGTTTGGCGTAGGTGTTGTGCCCCGTATCGTATTGGACAACAGCCCCTTGGCTGATCGGGTACAGGTATTAGACGTGCAACCAGAGCTGGAAGCTTACGATGTGGGCCTGTTTGCACTGAATAAAAAACTCAAAAGCCCTCTGATACGGGCTTTCTGGGAGCAGTTAAAGGGATGACAGGTTTAACCAAGAAAGATATGTTCGCGGTGATGTTCTAAAAACTTCTGATGAGGTAAAAATTTTTCTGGTTGATTTAGTAGCTGACCATGACAGCTCACTAGAGTCCGATGTAAAAATTCGTCCTTATCGTCCCAATTCTGAGCAGATACCACAACCCTCCGTTTTTCATCCACTGTGATCAGACCTACATCAAAAGCTTTGTCATGCAGCATCGACAACGCTAGACCATTGTGTGGATTAAGGCGATTATCCACATCATCTCTCCAAGGGATAATATGGCTGGCCACCAATAAACGAGGCTCGGACAAGCCAGTGATACAGCACCGATTCGCATACGCACTGAGTACAGCGCGACGAAAGCTGGCTTGACCAATTCGAACCGCTGTTTTTACTTGACGCTCACCTGCATGATAATCCGGTGCAGGTTGATCACGGATTTGTGATTCCTTGTCAGGAAAAGCCGATGCAGTCAGCTCTGCCAAAACCGCTTCAACCTCAATAAAAAATGCAGCCCAATCAGACTGCATCTCTTGCCACATACTCCGATCCGCCGCCGATGCCCCGGTCAAACCTTTACGCCCACTATTAATAATGGCTGGATCAAGACTGGCGATATTACATAGTTTCATCGCCAATGCGTTGGGAGTACGTCCAATCAGGCTGGAGTACTTAATAATCAAAGGCTGGCCGGCGTGGCATTGCCCAAAGGTCAATTCGGTTGTGTATAGATAGTAGGCGACCAGCAGTTGCTGCCGGGTCCATGGCTTATTTCGTACAGACATACTAACTTCCCTATAGTTACAACGTCTGTCGACCACTTTACCAGGTAGTAATTACATATGCCCGATCGTAGTACCTGACATACCCCTTATATACGTGGTTTTATGTGTATTACACTTCAAACAACGATTCGATTTCAGGCGACAGATACGGGCGGCCACGTTCGTTCAATGCAGTCCCGATCACCAAGCCTTCCACACATACTTTTTCATCAGACAGACGAATGACGCGCTGACGGAAGCCAAACTTCACTTTACTCAAACGTTCCGCTTCAACCTCGATAACAAAACGATCACCACTTTTCAGGGAGGCTTTGTAATCCAGCTCAGAGCGAATCACCACCAGATGAATGCCCTGCTCGGCCAATGCGGCGAAATCTACGCCTTTATCTAACAGGAACTCATGGCGGGCATGTTCCAGATAATTGAAATACACACCGTTATTCACAATACCCTGCATATCCAGTTCGTAGTCACGGACTTTCAGCTCCAGTCGAAACGGGGTACTCATGGTTGTAAATTCCTCTGTTAGGTCATTGCATAAGGCAGACTATTCTAACGCAGCTTTAACACAGCTGCTGAATCTATACATATTC
Organism: Oceanospirillaceae bacterium; assembly: GCA_023954795.1. Lineage (GTDB taxonomy): Bacteria > Pseudomonadota > Gammaproteobacteria > Pseudomonadales > Balneatricaceae > Pontibacterium. The sequence continues at coordinate 1,599 of JAGSHA010000201.1, forward strand.
GCAGGACACAAAAAACCGCTCGGATGAGCGGTTCTGCTGAGTGGTCGGAGATTGAAATGCGTTAAGCGAGCCCTCTCGACAAGGGTCAGTGAGTCGCGCGCACCGGCTTGATCTGATCGGGCGACAGATCTTCAATCAGTTTCAGCAGCGAATCTACGCCATCCTGAAGCTCAGAATTATTATCGATACGCTGAATGTTGTCCGGCATGCTATCCACAATCTGCTGATGCCGTTGCAAACGTCGGCGGATTTCGTCTTCGCTCTCACGACCGCGTTGCTTCAGACGCTCGTACAGTGAGTCCGGATCGACTTCGACTAGCACCGGGATAAGATTGGGATAACTCGCCATGGCGATCTGCAGATATTCACGCGAGCCGTTGATAACAACATTGACGCCCTTAGATAACCAGTCATCCACTTCGGAACCGATCCCATAACTGTACCCGTGCGAATACCACTGCATGGCAAACATGCCCATGCTGGCGCGCATATCAAATTCTTCGGGAGACAGGTGGATATGGTTTTCACCACCGATATTAGCGGCACGGGTGATGTAGCGGTGGGCCACAAAGCAGCCGTGGTGAGACTGAAGACGTTTACGACAGCCATCCAGCAAACTGTCTTTACCACTGCCGGACGCGCCTACCAGATAGAGTAGCTTTCCATTCATGTAACAGGTTCTCTGTGCAATCAGATCGCTTTTTAAGCAATTTTGGTAAGTCCAAGAGTAATCCTAGAACCTCGTAAAGACCAGTGACTTTAACTACTTACCTACATACAACCCGCCCACGATCAAATTTCAGACATAAAAAAGCCGCTCAATGAGCGGCTTTTCTGGTACTGATCAATCTTGTTACAGGCTCAGCACTTTCTCACCACGGGCGATACCGGACACACCGGAACGCACCACTTCAAGAATGCTGGCACCGGACAACGCTTCAATAAACGCATCCAGTTTGCTGCTAGAACCGATCAGCTGCACGGTAAAAGTATTCTGTGTTGCATCGATCACCTGACCACGGAAGATATCCGCAGTACGTTTGATCTCTGCACGTACAGTACCGTTGTTGGCCTTCAGTTTGATCATCATCAGCTCACGCTCGATGTGCTCACCCTCGGTCAGGTCAACCACTTTCACCACGTCGATCAGCTTGTTCAGCTGCTTAGTGATCTGCTCAACAACACGGTCATCACCCTGCGTAGTGACGGTCAGACGGGATAACGTCTCGTCGTCAGTTGGCGCAACGGTCAAAGACTCGATGTTGAAGTTACGCTGAGAGAACAGCCCAACAACACGGGACAATGCACCCGGTTCGTTTTCCAGCAGTACCGAAATAATATGGCGCATGATTAAGTTCTCTCCGTCTTGCTCAACCACATATCACGCATGGAGCCACGCGGTACCTGCATTGGGTATACGTGCTCATACGGATCAACCGCAACATCCATAAATACCAGACGATCTTTCAGTGCAAATGCTTCACGCATCGCTGCTTCCAGATCCGAGAATTTATCAACCTTCATCCCAACGTGACCGTAGGACTCAACCAGCTTCACGAAGTCCGGCAGGGAGTTCATGTAAGACTGAGAGTGACGGGACTCATAGTTCATGTCCTGCCACTGGCGAACCATACCCAGAGACTGGTTGTTCAGACAGATAACCTTGACCGGGATATCGTACTGGTTGCAGGTCGACAGCTCCTGAATGTTCATCTGAATACTGCCTTCGCCGGTTACACAGGCAACGTCGGCTTCAGGGAAGTTCAGTTTCACACCCATTGCTGCTGGCAGACCAAAGCCCATCGTGCCCAGACCACCGGAGTTGATCCAGCGATTCGGGTGGTTGAACTTGTAGTACTGTGCCGCGTACATCTGGTGCTGACCTACGTCAGAACATACGTACGCATCACCGCCAGTCACCATATCCAGCGTTTCAATAACCTGCTGTGGCTTCATCAGCTCAGAGTCATCGGTACGGTAGCGACCGCCGTGACGACCACGCCACTCTTCGATCTGCTCCCACCAGGACTTCATCGATTCCGCATCCAACTGCTTGTTAGACGCTTTCACGATGGCCAGCATCTCATCCAGAACGTTCTTCGCCGGACCTACAATCGGAATGTCCGCTCGAATGGTCTTGGAGATAGACGCCGGATCGATATCCACGTGGATAATCTTCGCGGTCGGACAGAACTTGTCTGTGCCGTTGGTTACACGGTCATCAAAGCGCGCGCCGATGTTCAGGATCACGTCCGCATGGTGCATCACCATGTTCGCTTCGTAAGAACCGTGCATGCCCAGCATGCCCACGTTGTTCTGATCCCGACCCGCCAGAGCACCCAATGCCATCAGCGTATTGGTGCATGGTACGTTGGTCAGATGAATCAGTTCACGCAGCTCTTCAGACGCATGACCAATAACAACACCACCACCGGCCAGAATAACCGGACGTTTCGCCGTCAGGAACAGATCCATTGCTTTCTTGATCTGACCTGCGTGACCGCGGTTAACCGGGTTGTAAGAACGCAATTTAACGTTCTTCGGATATTCGTATGGGTAGCGGTCGGTTGGGTTTGTCATATCCTTAGGGATATCAACAACCACCGGACCCGGACGACCCGTCTGAGCAATATGGAATGCTTTCTTGATGATCGACGGAATCTCTTCCGGATGCTGAACACTGAAGTTGTGTTTCACCACCGGACGGGAAATACCGATCATGTCGGTTTCCTGGAACGCGTCTTCACCAATCAGATGGCTCATTACCTGACCGGTAATGACAACCATCGGAATAGAATCCATGTAGGCAGTCGCAATACCGGTGACGGCATTGGTTGCACCTGGGCCAGACGTTACCAGCGCAACGCCCGCTTTACCGGTCGCACGTGCATAAGCATCGGCCATATGGGTCGCCGCCTGCTCGTGGCGCACCAGTATGTGTTTGACATCTTCCTGCTGGAAAAGAGCATCGTACAGGTGCAGTACTGAGCCACCCGGATACCCGTAGATGTTTTCAACACCCTCGTCTTTAAGGGCGCGCACAACCATTTCGGCGCCTGAAAGTAATTCCACTGTTTCACCCTCTCACTGCGTCGGACTAAATTCCGACATTTTGACAGTTTATTTCTGCAACGAATGAACGTAGTCGCCCATCAAGCGTGGATGACGCCCGGGATGGGAAAACTTACAAATACCGTTCCTGATAAACGAGATACAAGCGACTCACGTTCGGGTGCTCGCCAAGATTGAGGATCGCTCAACTGGCAGACCTTTCAGGAAGTTAAGCGGCAATACTTAACTCCGCCGGACATTCGGGGTGGCCTAATAGTCCAAGGTCGGAAGAAATTTGGCGCTAATTCTCGCACTTCATCGGCCATTGATCAACCTACAACCAACGAAAAACGGGGAATGCAGAGAATCCATCTTCGGGTTATAGTGAGGAAAAACCCACGACGTTTTTATAATGGCTATACGACGATGGGCTTGTACAACAGATTACCTAAGGAGCGCCTGAATGAGCGTTGCAGAAATTAAAAATAAAGACCGCGTAATCAACGAGTTGATGTTGTTTATCCGCAAAGTACTGGCGGAACCGGAGATCAGCGAGAAAGCGATTGAGATCGCTCGTAAGCACATCAACGAACCCAACGCGGATATGCTGATCGCGGATGAACTGTCCTCCACCACCAACGTCAAAATTCCCATCGAACACAGCGATGCAGATACCCTGTTTCTGCAAGTGCTCAAAGACGTCGTACGTGACGAAACTGCGCTCTATTAATCGAGCGTAGTTCAGCGCTGCCGCTCCCAGCAGAGGCTAACCTCTAGTCTCTGCTCGCATTCTAATTTTGGCCCTTCTTTAGCCTTTTCTACGAAACGGCACCCACAACATTCCCGGTAACCACTGCGTCTCTCTTGGATTATCAAACCCTTTTACCCCAATCTGCATACCCTCTTGTCCAGCATCCGGCTGCGCTTTGTACGTTCCGAACAAGCGATCCCACCACGGTAGGTTAAAACCAAAGTTACTGTTGGTTTCATCCATCTGTACAGAGTGATGCACTCGATGCATATCCGGTGTGACCAGCACCAGTCTTAGATAGCGATCCAAGGCTGTTGGCAGACGGATATTGCCGTGATTAAACATCGCCGCTCCGTTTAGAATCAGCTCAAACACGATAACCGTTAACGGTGATATCCCTAATACGCAGATCAGCACAAACTTGATCAACATAGAGAGAATTATTTCGATGGGATGAAAGCGAGCCCCCGTCGTCACGTCATAATCCAGATCCACATGATGCACTCGATGTAAGCGCCAAAGGACAGGCACGTGATGGAAAAGGACATGTTGGGCGTAGATCGCCAGATCCATCAATAACAGGCCGAGTATCAGACTGACAGCGATCGGCAGCTCGAGCAGATTGAACAGCCCCCAACCCTTGTCTTGCGCCCAAACGGCGACCCCAACGGCTGCTGCAGGAAAGAGCAGGCGTAAAATAAAGCTATTCAGAAAGACCAACCCCAGGTTATTGGCCCAGCGCACAGCTTTGGAGATGCGTAACGTACGACGAGGGGCGATCAACTCCCATAGTGCCACCAGCGAGAGGATGCCTAAAAAGCAGCTTAGGCGAATAGTGGTTTCGTGGGTGGTGATGAAAGTGGCGAGGTCC
>JAGSHA010000039.1 GCA_023954795.1 Oceanospirillaceae bacterium
CGGCTACCTGCCAGAACACCTGGCGCATCAGTGGGTCGCGGCAGGAAAGATGCGTGCCATCGATCCTGACACACATCATTACGAAACCGACTTCTCCGTCATCACCCGCAAGGGTGCCCGCTCCAATCTCGTGTTAGAAACCTATCTTGAGCATCTGATGGGTGAAGGCTAGTACACACCTCATTGTGTTGGGAATCGCTTTGCTCGTCCCAACCTACACAAAGACAAAGCCATACCACCCGTAGGCTGGAACGAGCGTTAGCGATTCCCAACATCACCGCTCCCCAAAGAACAAAGCCTCTCCCACATCACCTGACGCCCAATCCGCATCCACGAATCCCAACCTAATATAACGATGAATGCTCGAATACGGCCATTCTGAAGCACACCCAACATATCCGTGCTTCACGGGGTTGTAATGGATGTAATCCACATGTCGTGCAAAATCATCCTCATCGCGAATGGCATGTTCCCAATACCTTCGCTGCCATATACCGCGCTCACCTTGTGCTTGTCGGCTCTGTGAAACCGCTTCTATTTTAGGCAACTGGCGGGAAAACGATGCCTTAATCATTCGCCAGCGAGACGTATAGGCGACGTCACCTTCTGGCAAGGTCCATATAGCATGAAGATGCTCGGGCAACACAACCATCGCATCAATATGAAAAGGGTGATTTTGTTTTACGTTAGCAACGCATGCACGCAACAAATCAATGTGCTCGGTAAGCAGGGAATCCCTACGATTGTGCAGATTCACGGTAAAGAAATAGGTGCCGCCAGCGTGCGACGCACGTCGATATTGCATCATTAACATCCTTGTTAATTAGCTTGATAGATAACCGATGAGTGTAGCTTCTTTTAACGTTGTTTTGGGTGTTGTGTTGGGAATCGCTCGCGCTCGTCCCAACCTACGAGGTGGCGAGTTTCCAAAGGTTGTGTAGGTTGGGACGAGCAACGCGATTCCCAACAACCGACGCAACCACGATATGTAGGGCAGCCTTCAGGCTGCCGGCGCCTTGAAAGGCGCCCTACAGCACCCACCTAAACTCCCCTCAACTTTAGTTAACCAATCACTTAACTTGGTTAAAATTATTTCAAATTTAACGAAACAATGTCATAGGCCAGAATCGATCTCACGCCTTCAAATTCGTTTATCAACGGACTTGCACCGAGGGTGATAAGAATGACCACAACAAAAAATATTAGAGGTCACTATGACAATCAAAAGCACCATTAAATCTACACTGTCTACATGCGTCATCACCGCAGCGCTGACACTTCCAACCATGCAGTCTGCTCAGGCTGGTGACGAGTTCATGCTCGCACACGCCTACCCGACTGATCATATCTTCCATCTCGCATCCGAAACGTTCACCGACCAACTGGCGAAGCAAGGCTCGACAATGAGCATTGACTACCATCCGGGTGGAGATCTGGGTGACTGGGCATCTATTTTCGAGCAGAGCATGGAAGGCGTTGTACCAATGAGCATGAGCTTTGGTGCATCTGAATACGAACCACGTCTGGATCTGTCCTGGCTGGGTTACGTCGTCGATAACTGGGATGATGCACGCAAAGTGTACGGCCCGAATGGCAAGATGACCGACGTATACAACGAAATCATGTCTGATCTGGATCTGGTGGTACTGGGTACAATTCCAACCGGTTTCGGCTCCGTTGCTATCCGTAAAGGTGTTGACCGTATCCCAACCAACTTCCCGGTTGATGCCCAAGGCATCAAGATGCGTGTACCACCCGTACCAATCGGTATCGAGCGCTTCAAGAACTGGGGCTTCACTGCCGTTCCAATGCCATTCTCGGAACTCTACACTGCGCTGCAACTGGGTACCGTTGATGGCCGCGCTTTTGGCCCGTCCGTGGAAATCTGGCAGATGCGAGATGTGCTTTCTGCTTACGTCCTGACCCGCGATTACTTTGAACACGCATTCTGGGTGGTGAACAAATCCTGGCTGGAAGAGCTGCCAGCAGATGAGCGTGAGAAATTGTTGGCCGCGGCTGATGTCACCCTGAATAAAATCTGGGACGAAGCACAGGCGATTGATGAAGGCTTCCTGAACAAAGTACGCGGTGCTGGCATCAAGGTTGTTGAGCTGAACCCAGAACAGATGAACAACGCTAAGCAAGCATTGTACGCCAACGAATGGCCGTTCATGGAAGGTATCGTAGGTCCTGAAATCATGACCATGATGCGCGAAATTGCGGGCATCAAGTAAGAACTGACCTGTTCTAACCGTTTTGGTATCGCCCTCCTCGCTATCCTGACCCCCAATATCGGGACTGCGAGGGCCCGAAGGGCGATACCCCTCCCGGATACTCTTTTCAGGATCAGTACCATGCAACAAGAAAAGCTTTCCACACCTGTTAAATCCGTGGGTGACACCAAGATCTACGACTATGATCCAGATCTGAGTAAACACCCTATTCCTCCCCACTTACACGCGATTCCAGAACAACCAAATAACAAAGTTGACGGCTATCTGATTCGTTTCGAGCGAATCCTGAACTGGATGTTCCGCGGCATGATGATGCTGGCGGGCCTGGGCCTGGCCTTCCTGATGTTTGCTCAGGTCATCATGCGCTATGTACTTGAGTCGCCATTTACCGGCATCGAAGAAGCCTCCATCCTGCTCGCAGTCTGGATCTATTTCCTCGGCATGGGATACGCCACCCGTGAACGTGAACACATTCACGGCGGTATCGTCAGCCTGATCGTAAAAGACCCTTACAAGGTCAACATGATCCGTTTTATCGGTTCCATCACCTGCATGATCGCTGCCTGTATTTTTGGTTACTTTGCCTGCAAATACGCGATCAAAGAACTCGACCGGGGCCGTCTGAGTATTAACCTGCGCTGGCCACGCGGCCTGTGGAGCGCCAGCATGATCGTCGGTTTTGCGATGATGGTGGGCTACTTCCTGCTCGAAACCATCAATGAATTCCGTGATCTGCGCCGCAAACACCGCGCAAGAAAATCACTGAACACCAAGGAGGCAGTGCAATGACATTATTTCTTGTCGCCATGCTCGTTGTTGTCATCCTGATCCTGATCGAAATACCGGTCGCATTTGCCTTTGGCATCGGCGCCGTGATGTTTGCGTTCACCACCGGCAACAACATCTCATTCCTGATCCCACATGGTTTTAAGACGGCCAGCGGTTTTGCCCTACTGGCGCTGCCACTGTTTATCTTTGCCGGTCTGTTAATGGCAGAAGGCGGGATCTCAGAGCGATTACTGAACTTCGTTAACTCCATTGTCGGACGCATCAAAGGCGGACTCGGCGCCGTGACTGTACTGACTTGCGCACTGTTCGGCGCAATCTCAGGCAGTTCTTCTGCGGCGATTGCTGCGGTCGGTCAGATTATGATCCCGCGTATGGTTCGCGAGGGTTATCCGGCAGGTCATGCGACGGCATTAGTCGCTTGCTCATCCGTGCTGGCCTTGCTGATTCCGCCGAGCATTCCAATGATTGTGTTTTCGATCACGGGAGGTTTGTCCGTTGGCGCAGCATTCCTGTCCACCATTGTTCCCGGCATTCTGCTGACACTGCTGTACTGCGGTCTGAACATCTGGTTCCTACGCAATAATCCGGATATTCAGGTCGATGCACCGCTTCCATTCGCACAAGCCGCAAAAGGCGTGGCCAAAACCGGATATAACGCTGCGTTTGCACTGCTGATGCCTCTGATCATTCTGGGTGCTATCTACAGCGGTATCGCCACACCAACAGAAGCCGCCGCGATTGCCGTGATCTACGCGATCCCTGTAGGTCTGTTTATCTACAAAGGCATGTCATTGCGCAGCCTGGGCGCAGTCACTGTGCGTGCGGTCACGATGACCGGTTCGATCATGGCGGTGCTGTTTTTCCTGTTCATCATGAGCCGCGCCATGATTCTGGAGCAAGTTCCACGTGATCTTGCATTGGCCTTGCTGGAGATCTCAGACAACAAGTACGTCATTCTGCTACTGATCAACCTGCTGTTGCTGCTGATCGGCATGATTGTTGATGATATTTCCGGCAGTGTATTGGCAGCTATTATCTTCCTGCCCATCATCAACGAACTGGGTATTGATCCGATTCACTTCGCCGCCGTTGTGGGGGTTAACCTGGGCTTGGGTAACGTTTCGCCACCCTGTGCGCCGATGCTCTATATGGCGGGCGGGGTCAGCAAACTGTCGCTCGACCGTTATATCACCCCGACGTTGAAGTTCCTCTGCTTTGGCCACTTGCCGATGGTATTCCTGGTGACGTTTGTCCCGGAACTGTCCCTGTTCCTGCCGAAGTTATTGCTCGGTTACTAATCGCACTACCTCTCCGCTTAGATCGCTTTACCGCGACATCCTTTGCGCCGTTGTTCTGATACAACGGCGCCTTTTTCCTACCAGCAGAACCCACCAACGCTTCTTTCAACAACCAACAACGCCACACCCCTACAGTTTTCAAACATATAAATACAGAACACTGTTTGAGACCATCATCACACAACCCCTAATCCGAACAAAAAATTAAACCCATCCTATTGAAACATAAGTTTTTTACAGTTTAATCGCGCTTAACCCAATTATCTCGTCTACATTAAATTAAGTTTATTATTAAACGATAAAGAATAAAGAAGCATTGATGTCTTTGTATTTTTGACAACCTTGGGAATGCAGTGGTGTTAAATCAACAGACTGAGCAGAAGAATGAGAAAGGATCTCAGCCTCTTGGCGCTGCGATCTTCCTGCCTGCTATTTTTGTATTCATACTCGGTATCCTGCTGTCACAAAGTGCATTTCACGTTAGCCGATCCTACGAAGATGAACACATCCGTAACGATTTCACACAATACGCTCTAGCCCAAAGCTTAAGAATTCAAGGACTGATTGAACGATCAACCATGCTATCAACCTCTTTCGCTGGTCTGTTTGAAGCACGGACACAACCTTCCCGAGAGGAATACCGGCTATTCACCAATATCGTGCTGGAGAAACATCCGGAAATTACTGCCGTTCACTGGGCACCTCGCATACCTGACACGCAACGCGCTCACTACGAGGCCAGACTAGCCTCATTGGGCCTGGCTCCACTAGGGATATTTGATGTATCTGAAGAGGCTGATGCGGTCATCCGAGCCCCTAGTCGTCACGAATACTTCCCCATTTTTTACGCCGAGCCTTTAGAACCGAATCGTAAGGCGGTAGGCCTCGACCCGTTAGCGCGCCCCTTTAACACTACTACGATCCGTGATGCAGCAAAGAATGGCACCAAAGACACCACTCAGCCATTTCCTATCGTTCAGGATCCTGATGGGCCACTTGCCGTCGCCATGTACCATCCCATCTATAACCATGGAAAACCCATCAATACACCGACAGAACGCTGGAATGCGCTAGAGGGCTACATCATCCTAATGCTGCGTCCAGAAATCCTATTACTCGAGTTACAGGACGCGTCAAACGCAAGAGATATAGGTATGAAGTTGTTTGATGTCTCTGCCGAAGAACCCATTCAAATCTATCCCCGAGTAGGTGCAGGCACGGTATCGACCGATACAACCTCACCCAACGTAGCAGACACCCGCTCACCATCTGCCACAGCCAGTTTTCCCCTTCATGTTCCAGGCCGCAAGTGGATGCTTGAACTTCATGCATCACATGAATTTTTGTCCGCTAACAGAAGTCAGCAACCCTGGTTACTGCTAGCCGCATTGCTTGCTCTCACTCTGATGATCGTGGTGCTCATGGCTAAATCTTCACGGCACGCGAAAACCTTATCTGTCTTAAACGCCAAACTCGTCGAACGACAAAAAGTTTTGGATGAATTGGCATACTTTGATGCACTGACCGGCCTTCCTAACCGATTACTACTGAATGATCGCCTTAAGATCGCCCTCTCCTCAGAACACCGATTGGATAGTTTTTCAGCCATTTGCGTTATGGATCTGGATGAGTTCAAAGAGATCAACGACTGTTACGGTCACCATGTTGGAGACTTAGTTTTAAAGACCGTCGCCGAGAGACTTCAATCCTTTCTTCGAGAGTCTGATACCGCCGCCAGAGTGGGTGGTGATGAGTTCGTCTTACTACTCCCCGGATTTAGCGATGGTGAACGGCTACGCGAGCTGTTCTTGCGAATAATTAGCGGTATCGGTGAGCCCATTTTGCTACCGAACGGCATAGACAGCGTTCAAGTCTCGACCAGTATTGGTGTGGCGTTATCCGATAATAGCGACCGGAACATCAAGGCCATTCTCCAGAATGCAGATTCAGCGATGTATCAAGCCAAAAGAGCGGGAAAAGGACAGTACTGTGTTTATGGTACTGATCGGGCGCGCATCGCAGAAGTAGCTGATTAACATGGACGCGCACTAATCTGAAGAAGCGCGAAACAATCGGATGAATTTTATTCGTGTCCAATTCAGTAAATCTATCAACGCCTGCCCACGCAAAATTCGCGCCTTACTCAGATAATAGCCTGTATCAATATGGCCATTTTCAGTTAATTTTGCCTTAAATTCCTGCTGTTCCATCACACAACCTCAGTTTATGTAAATCCGTTTCGGCAGGAGGTTAAAGTGATTACCAATGGCGAACAAAAGGTATGTTCTCGCCTCACAGGTGAGCTAAACTCATCTGATGCATTTTACAATTCCCCTTAATAGCCTGAACACCTTCGCTTGCGCTGCACGCGTGGAGAGCTTTCAGCTGGCAGCCGAACAGCTGCATATCACACCGTCGGCGGTCAGCCATCAAATCCGAAAGCTGGAACAGCAGCTGGAGTACAAACTCTTTGAACGCCTGGATAAGCAGGTACGCCTTACCGCAGAGGGACAACTACTCTTTCAGTCGATTAATCGCCCACTGCATGAACTCTTTCAAGCGTCGGAACACGCGTTAATGCCGCCAAAACCCACTGTTCAAATCAGCTCAGTGCCGATGTTTGCGACACGCTGGCTGATGCCAAGACTGGATCAGCTTCAGGCTCAATTTCCCGATATCGAACTATCCATTCAGGCCACAACGGACTTAGTCAATGTCGATAGCAGTAATCTGGATTGTGTTATTCGTCAGGGCGACGGCTCATGGCCCGATGTGAACAGTTTGAAACTCTTTAACGAACATCCGGTCGTCGTCTGCCGTACCAGTTTGTTGGAGAAATTAGGGGGAACACTCTCACCTGCAGAACTGATTCAGAAACCTCTGGTGGATGCAGTCGCACATACTGATCGTTGGAAAGCGTGGTTTGCCCAGGCAGATATTCGCACCGACCGGCGTATCTGTGTCATGAAGGTACAAACCGCAGCACAAGCGATTGAGGCATGCCTATTAAGCGATCTGTTTATACTGGTTGATAAATCGATGATCGAGCAGGAGATCGCCAATAGACAGCTCGCGGTTGCTTGCGACCTGAAGAAACCATCCCGATTCTCATACTATCTGGTCTGGTCTAAACAACGTGCAGAATCAGAGGTTTTTGTGAGATTTAAAGAGTGGATATGTAAGCAAGCGGAGTAATAAGCTGGAATGCTGAAAGTCATTCCATACATGATGACATAGATAAACTTTTCATCTCGCCCAAACAAAAAAAGCAGACCTCAATCCAAATCAAGGTCTGCAAAACGGGGTGTGACAAAGGCACAGAGCATAAGTGCCTCATCACCAACGAGATCCCGGAAGAGCTCTCCTCAACGCATGACTCCCAATGCGCCAAAAAGAATACGGTGAAACGTCAGATCGGGTGGTGCATCGCGTGTTGGGTGAAGTTCACGAAACCTAGTCCAACACGCGTCGGGTAAGTGTTGGGAATCGCTCTCGCTCGTCCCAACCTACCCTGATATTGAGATTTCTACTTCGCCTTAGCTTGGGAATGCGAAAGAAACCCCTTCACGCACACCGCTGGAAGGCCAGCGCTGGGTGATTGTTTTACGCTTGGTGTAGAAACGTACCGCATCAGGACCGTAAGCATGCAGGTCACCAAACAGGGAACGCTTCCAACCACCGAAGCTGTGGTAAGACACAGGCACTGGCAGCGGTACGTTGATGCCGACCATGCCAACCTGAATGTGATCAGAGAAGTAACGCGCCGCTTCGCCGTCACGGGTGAAGATGCAGGTACCGTTACCGTATTCGTGATCGTTGATCAGCTGCATCGCTTCTTCCATGCTGTTCGCACGGACAACCTGCAATACCGGGCCGAAGATCTCTTCCTGATAGCTCTGCATCTCAGACGTCACACCGTCGATCAGAGTAGCACCCACGAAGAAACCGTCTTCATAGCCTTCAACCTGAGGGTTACGGCCATCAACAACAACGTTTGCACCGTCAGCTTCTGCGCTGTCGATATAACCGTTCACTTTCTGCTGGTGTGCACGCGTAATGACTGGACCGAAATCGTTCTCACGGTTGCTGTACGCACCCACTTTTAATGGCTGCATCGCTTCACGCATTTTAGCAACCAGTGTGTCCGCCGCTTCGTCACCGACTGCCACAGCAACAGACAACGCCATGCAACGCTCACCGGAGGAACCGAATGCAGCACCCAGCAGCTGGTTCACAGCATTATCCATGTCCGCATCCGGCATTACGATTGCGTGGTTTTTAGCGCCACCCAGTGCCTGACAGCGTTTGCCGTTAGCATTCGCCGTGCTGTAGATGTATTCCGCAATTGGCGTAGAACCGACGAAACTCACCGCTTTAACACGGTCGTCGCTCAGCAGCACATCAACCGCTTCTTTGTCGCCGTTTACAACATTGATTACGCCGTTTGGCAAACCTGCTTCCTGCAACAACTGCGCAATAAACAGAGTTGAAGATGGATCACGCTCAGACGGTTTCAGCACGAAGGTGTTACCGCATACAATCGCCATTGGGTACATCCAAAGCGGCACCATCGCAGGGAAGTTGAACGGCGTAATGCCTGCAACCACACCCAGTGGCTGAAACTCACTCCAGGAATCGATACCCGGACCCACGTTACGGCTGTGTTCGCCTTTCAGCAGTTCTGGCGCACCACATGCGTATTCGACGTTTTCGATACCACGCAGCAGTTCACCCGCCGCATCGTGTGAAATCTTGCCGTGTTCTTCGCCGATCATCTCGCAGATCTTGTCTTTGTTCGCATCCAGCAGCGCTTTAAAACGGAACATCACCTGCGCACGTTTCGCTGGCGGCGTGTCACGCCAAGCCGGGAACGCACGTTCTGCAGCCGTAATCGCTTCTTCCACAGTTTCAACGGATGCCAGCGCAACCTGCTTGCTCACAGCGCCGGTAGATGGGTTGTATACGTCCTGCATGCGGGCTGCGTCATCGCGCATTGCGCCGTCGATCAGGTGGCCAATCATAGTCATAATGTTTCCTCGAGCTTTCTTATTGTGTGCCGGCCTCTATTCGCAAACAGAGACCGACAGGCTGACGGTGATGCGTCAGTACGTTGTTTAATTAATCCAGTTCGTTGATAGAGTCGCCCAGCGCATTGATCAGGCTGTCGATCTCTTCAATCTCAACGGTGAACGGCAGACCCAGCTGAATGGTGTCGCCGCCATAACGAACATAGAAACCTTTCTCCCAGCACTTCATCGCAATCTGATAGGGACGCAATGCCGGTTCACCCGGTGCTGCTTCGATGCTCAAAGCACCGGCCAGACCGTAGTTACGAATATCCGATACGTATTTCGTACCTTTCAGGCTGTGCAACATCTCCTGGAACTGAGGCGATACCGCGTTCACACGCTCGATCAGCTTGTCGTTCTCCAGAATATCCAGTGATGCCAGGCCCGCCGCACATGCAACAGGATGCGCTGAATAGGTATAACCGTGTGGCAGTTCCAGCATGTAATCTGCGCCACCTGTTTCCATAAAGGTGTCGTAGATCTCCTGCTTGGCAATAACAGCCCCCATCGGAATCACACCGTTGGTCAGCTGTTTTGCTGTGGTCATCAGATCCGGTGTCACTCCGAACTCTTCTGCGCCGGTCTTAGAACCCACACGGCCAAAGGCAGTGATCACCTCATCAAAGATCAGCAGAATATTGTGCTTGTCACACAGCTCACGCAGACGCTTCAGATAACCCACCGGTGGTGGAATCACACCCGCAGAACCGGCCATTGGCTCTACGATCACTGCCGCGATATTTGAGGCATCGTGGGTGGCGATCAGATCTTCCAGATCATCGGCCAGATACGCACCGGTTTCCGGCATACCCTGCACAAACTTATTCTCTGGCAACAGGGTATGTGGCAGATGGATTGCATCGATGCCCGGGCCGTAGATCGCACGGTTAGGACCAATACCGCCCACACTGATACCGCCGTAGTTCACACCGTGATAACCCTTAGCGCGACCGATCAGGCGCGTCTTGCTGCCCTGACCTTTCTTGCGCCAGTACGCACGGGCAATCTTCAACGCAGTCTCAACCGATTCAGAACCGGAACCAGTGAAGAACACACGGTTTAAACCTTGCGGCATAAACTCTGTAATGCGGTGGGCCAATTCAAAAGATTTTGGGTGACCAAACTGGAACGCCGGCGAGTAATCCAGCTCTTTCACCTGCTTACTGACCGCTTCGGTAATTTCCGGGCGGCTGTGACCTGCACCACAGGTCCACAGACCACACAGGCCATCGAAAATCTTACGACCGTCCGCAGCGGTGTAGTAGTTACCCTCCGCGGCAACAATCATGCGTGGGTCTTGCTTAAAATCACGGTTGCCGGTGAATGGCATCCAATGAGCATCTAACTGGTCTTGTGACAATCCGCATAAAGACAGGTCATCATTTTTATTATTCATCTGCCACCTCATAAGGTTTGTAGCTGTGAAGCGAGGATCAAGTACATGCGATCCATTATGGACAGACTGATAGGTTGTTAAATTCAAACGTATTGAACTTACCTTAAGCATTTACTTACGTAACAATATTTCAGGGGGCACTTAGGGGGAGCACAGGCGTTACTCTCATTAGTTTATGATCATTATTGACAATAAATAATATTTACCAATAAACTACCAACACTGACAATAAACAAGAGAGCCGTTTGATGAGATCGTTTTGGTTTACCGTAGGCGTGTTACTACTGGGTTGGGTTGCCTGGGATATTTATGCGGGTTACACGCTACTGTGGGACTTCGTGTATCGTGACGTTCAGCCTGTTTTGTATTGGATCTGCGTTGCAGTCTGGTGGGTGCTGGGTATTAGCTGTTTTTTTTCATGGAGCGACTAACGGCCGTGTATGAGCAGATCAACGCATGCTGTATATAATCGAAGTGATCCCAAGCCTGCCTGTCGCCCAGCTCAGCATCACTGGTACTGATATCTGCCAGGCGGGTCGATACGTGACCAGGCAACAATGAGTCATACTTCGCGGCAAGCTCCTCCGCCACAGACCATATTTCATGCTGCACGGTAGGTTGCGCCGACATTCCACAGGCGGAGTACAGCAACACGCCTTGGGCCTGTTGCTGATAGATCGTTGAAGCCCAACATTGAATATCCCGTATCAAGTCTTCAATATCTGGCGCTTCACAGGGCATAGGCGTTAAGCACCCCACTGATCTTGGGTAAACATCGCCTGACGCACCGCCATCAATGCTGAGGTGATCCGCATCGCCTGATCTATCGCGTCATCAGATTCACCCAGCTGCTGCAAACTGGATACGTGACTACGGAAGCAGTTGTAACCACCGTTCACCATGGAAATGGCGATGCATGCATAGTGATAACCGATCTCGTCATGCACCTGAATACTCTGAAAATCGCGCATATGCAGCACATCCAGTGAGCCACCTGCATTCACTTGCGCGAAATTACGGCTAAAGAAATACGGATTGGTCACCGCCATTCGGCTCAGCGCAAAACGTATATCTCGCTTTTCTGTATCAGGTACAGCGTCGGTTAACTGGACAGCAAAGCCCGTCAACGCCTTATTCCGGGCAGCCATCACGGATGACCAGACAACATAACGCTTACCCCTGGCCGTCAGTTGATCCTCAGACAACACCTGATTCAGAAACTGCGCCTGATCTTCGCTGTCTTCCAAAAACTGCATATCACCTATCGCTGTTGCCATTGTCTATCTCTCCGCCGATTTTTCGCCCTGAAAGGCCAAAAGTGTACAGATCTGTACACCTTGCTACAATAGCGTTCACGTCTTCTCCTGCGTATGAAAATCATGTCGAAAAAACGCCAACAATTAGTCGATATCGCCCTCGCTCTGTTTATGAAAGAAGGCTTTCACGCTACTGGTATTGATCGGATTGCAGAGGTATCAGGTATTTCAAAAACCACCATGTATCGCCACTTTCCGTCAAAAGAACTGCTGATACGAGACGCATTGCAGGCATTCAGTGATCAGGTAGAAGCGCGATGGCAGACTTCTCCGGAACAGGAGAATGAAGGTTCATCGTTAATTTTGGCGCGCTTTGAGCAGTTGAGCGACATCATCATCCGGGGCGAGTTTACAGGGTGCGTGTTCCTGAATGCCTCGGCCGAATTTCCAGACGAACACAATCCGATTCATCAGGTTGCGATTGCACACAAACATGCATCGTTAGCAGAAACCAGACGACGGCTTGCACTGTGCGGGATTGATGAAGAGAAAGCCCTGATCATTGAACTGATCTACGAAGGTTTGCTCGCCCGATTACAAGTGGAGCAAAACCTGTCTATGATCCAAACCACCATCCATCGAGTCCGTTCATTGTTAGATATGTGATCGTCCACCCGATGGTCTTGATTACAGCTCTTAATAAATCGCTTCAATTTGCTCATTAGAGGTCACAACTGCTAGATTGACCTGAAGCATTCAATATCTATTCAGGATAAAACAGGTTTAATCGTGACTTGCCGGTTTGGAAGAAATCGACTAAACAAAAGAGACGTTTGACAAATTAGATGATAATTCCTGAATCTGTCTGATTTAGAAGAAGTATTGCGAGGGATTGTGGTGCTTTGGCGCTCACGCCAAGAATGCATAGGTACCGTCTTAACAAGATTCACTCGAACAAAGTGCGCCCTCCATTTTCATATACGTGGCGCGCTTTATAGAACAGGCTGCATGTGATGATAGATACGCAAACTTGCCTCTCCAGAAACCTTCACCCGTCCATTGATATCAGTAAGTGGCAGCGCACTGTAGATCTGATGTCACAGCTCTTTGATTCAGCCTGCGGCACCATCGTGCAATTTCGCCAGCAGGAATTTAATGCGGTCGTTGCCAGCCTGAACGAAGGCAACTTTTTACAGCGGGATTCGTCATGGCCTTGGGAAATGAAAAGTTTTTGTCGGACCATCATAGAAACAGGCGAAGGCCTCTATGTGAAAGACGCAGCCAATGAAGACAAATGGAAAGATGCAGATCCGGTAAAGGATGGCCCGGTGCGTTCCTATCTGGGTATGCCTATTACCTGGCCGGATGGCACGCTGTTCGGCACGATATGCGTTATCGATACGAAAAGCAGCGACTATCAACCCAATCAGATAGAGCTGCTGGAACAGTTTCGCGACATGATCGATGCAGACCTGCGTATGATGTTTGCGTATGAAGAGATCAAAACACTGGCACTGACCGACGAAATGACTGGCGTCAGCAACCGACGCGGCTTGAAAGTACTGGGGGCCCAGCGGATCAAAGATGCCAAACGTTTTGGCCTGAGTATCGGGATCGCTTACCTTGATATCGATAATTTAAAAGCGTTAAACGATGAACATGGGCACCATGCAGGCGATGACTGTATCTCCACGCTGGCACAAGCCATGAAGAACTGCTGTCGGGAGAACGATATCATCGCCCGCTTGGGAGGTGACGAATTTGTCGTGATGTTGCTGACAGACACCCATGATCATCTTCAAGTTCTCTGTCAACGGCTAGAAAGCGAGTTCAATCGTCTGTGCTCTGAGAGCGATATTTTAGGTGATAGTGGTATCAGCTATGGATATTGCTGTCGCCACGGCAACCACCCGATTTCACTTGATACCCTGATCGAAGAAGCTGACCGGTCGATGTACAAACACAAAAAAGCGAAGAAACCTGAGCAATATGACACCGAAGCCCACTAGGTTTCGACCCGAAACGAGTAAGGCCGCCCAACTATATAGTTCAGCGGCATAAGTTCAGCGGCCTTTTTATTGTCTCTCAGGCTGGCAACAGCAAACCCAATGTCAGCGGCAACGTGAAAAACGCCAACACTGTTTGTACGGTAATGATCGACGCCATCGCCTGATGGTTACCACCCAGCTGACGTGCCAGCACATAAGCAGAAGGCGCAGTGGGTACCGCCATAAAAATCACCACCACTATCGCTGTTAGGCCTTCCAGCCCCAGCCACTGTCCCACCAACAAGGCCGCAATAGGTTTGGCGATAAACTGCACCACCGACGTAAACGCGATCATATCGGCACTGCTGCGCAGATCACCCAACCTGAGCGCAGCCCCCACCGACAACAACGCCATGGGTAACGCTGATTTACCCAGCATCGTCATCAGGTTATCAAATGCAGGTGCCAGCCCTACTCCGCTCAGATTCAGGGACAAGCCGATGAAACATCCGATAATCAGCGGATTAGTGACCAATTGATAGGGCAGCTTGCGCCAACCACCATCACTGCGATTGGCCACAGA
>JAGSHA010000040.1 GCA_023954795.1 Oceanospirillaceae bacterium
CCGGGTTCATAATATTATTCGGATCCAGCGCTCGCTTCAGCGTCGCCATGATCTCCACTGCGCTACCATGTTCAGTACGCAGATACTCTTTTTTACCACTCCCGATCCCATGTTCACCTGTACAAGTGCCGCCTACAGCCAACGCACCCTCAACAACTTTAGCAGACAATTTCCGAGCGGCGTCTAACTCATCGTATTCCGCCGGATTAAAAACGATCAGCAGATGAAAGTTACCATCTCCAACATGTCCAACGATCGGACACAACAGATCACTTTCTTTCGCGGCGGCTTCCGCAGCCAGAATGCAATCCGCAAGCCTGGATATAGGCACACATACATCTGTGGTTATCGCCTTAGAACCGGGCTTCAGTGCCTGAGCTGCAAAATAGGCGTTGTGCCGGGCGGTCCAAAGCTCATTTCTGTCTTCTGTATTTTCTGCCCAGCGGAATTGGGTACCGCCATTACTGCCAGCGATATCTTCAAATAGATCAATCTGTTCCTGAACGCCTGCGGGCGAACCATGAAACTCCAGAAACAGTGTAGGCGCTTCTGCAAAGCCTTCCAGTTTTGAGTACTTAATACAGGCTTTCATCTGCAAATTATTGAGTAACTCGATACGCGCCATTGGGATCGCAGCCTGCATCGCCTCTATAACCGTATATACCGCACCCTCCAGATTCTCAAAACTACACACAGCCGAGCGAATCAGTTCTGGTATCGGGTGAAGGCGCAGCTGCACCTCAGTAATCACTCCAAGTGTACCTTCAGCACCTACATACATGCGCGTCAGGTCATAACCTGCGGCGCTTTTGCGTGCCCGGGTGCCCGTACGGATAATCTCCCCTTGGGGAGTCACAACGGTGAGGCCAAGCACCGCTTCGCGCATCGTGCCATACCGCACGGCATTTGTTCCGGAAGCACGCGTGGATGACATACCGCCAATACTGGCATTGGCCCCCGGATCAATTGGAAAGAACAAGCCATCATAGCGCAGCGCCTTATTCAGCTCTTCGCGTGTCACACCCGCCTGAACGCGGCAATCCATATCTTGCGGATTGATTTCAACGATCTGATCCATCTCCGACAGGTCCAGGCACACACCTCCTTGTGTCGCAAGAAGATGGCCTTCGACGGATGTTCCGGTACCGTAGGGAATCACAGGAATATGATACTGATGGCAAAGGCGCACGATCTGCGCGACCTCTTCCGTGCAGAAGGGATAGATCACTACATCGGGCGGCATACAGCCATAACTGTCTTCCCCTTGGCCATGTTGTTCTCGAACGGCCTGCGACAGATGGATACGATCACCAAACAGAGGGGCCAGGTCGTTAACCAAAACCTGCAAGTCAGACTGAAGAAAAGGCCGTTTTACGCGACTCATAAGCACCTCCCGTGCTCCGCTTATTCTTATTCTTTCCCTGCATACTACCCCAGTATGCTTCTAAGGCGCAGTATCCAGATCAACGTAAAACTCAGACAAGGGCCTTCGGGTTTCTGAATTGCCCTCAGAATACCGGCGATTCCTCCGCTACCCTATTTAACAACTTATCGCCTGTCATCGGTTTACCCAGCAAATAGCCTTGCGCAAAGTCACACCCCTTATACCTCAGCATCTCCAGGTTTTCGGTGGTTTCCACGCCTTCACCAATCAATTGCAGATCAAGATTTTTTGCCAGATTTACGATCGTATCCACCAACATGCGGGATGACTTATTCTCGTTCACTTGTTGCACGAACGAGCGGTCGATCTTGATAAAATCGATAGGCAACTGCGTCAGGTAACTCAGAGAAGAATAGCCAGTCCCAAAGTCATCAATCGCAATGGTCGCTCCACTATTTTTTAGTTTGTTCAGTACGCATAGTGCTTTGTCCGGCCCATCGATCAACATCCGTTCGGTTATCTCAATAGTGAGATCGACCCGTGATGCAACATCCGTTGCCAAATTCAGCCAATTTTTCATGGCTGACTCTGTTGAAGAAAATACCCGAGGAGATACATTCACCGACAGCGCAATCCGCCGTCCGGTCTTCTGCTCCAGGTGATAGATAAAATCGCCCGCCTCGGCCAGAACAAAACGATCAATCTCATTGACCAAACTGGTCTCTTCCGCCAGAGCAATAAACTCTGATGGTGGAATTTCAATACCATCAGTATCACGCCAACGCACGAGAGCTTCGCACTTGGCGATCTCCCCGGATCTAAGGTCAATGATTGGCTGGTATACAACATACAACTGCTTATCGGCGATCGCCTGCTGCAGACGGGTGTAGAGCTTATGGCGATTCTCCGAACGCTCCTGCATGGCATGCGTAAAGTACTGACAACCATTACGGCCACTACGCTTTACCTCGTACATTGCGTAGTCTGCTTTCGAAATCAGATTGTCTGCTTCGACGCCATCATCGGGGAACACAGAAATTCCGATACTCGCACCACAATAGATCTGACGATCCATAATGACGTACGGTTTGCGTATCTCGGTAAGGAGCTTCTCTGCGACATCAATAGGCACATATTCATTGGTTATCTGGCGCAACACCACGGTAAACTCATCACCACTGATACGAGCAACAAAGTCGGATTCACGCAAACTATTTCGAATGCGCTGAGCGACACTTTGCAGCAACTTGTCACCTGCAACATGACCGTAGTTGTCATTCACAGGCTTAAATTTGTCCAGATCGATAAACAGCACAGCAAGCTGGGTATTGGTACGCTGAGCCGCAGCGACCGACCATCTCAGGTTTTCGTAAAAGTAGGAACGGTTGGGTAACCCGGTTAGCAGATCATAGTTCGCTTGCCTTTCAACCACTTCACTGAACTTCTTGCGCTCGGTAATATCCTGCACTGCACCGGTGACTTCATACTGTCCCCTATCTCGTAGCTCTGCATTTCCGATCCAACGAATCCAGCGGTGCTCTATGCCGGTAATATTAAGGCTCAGTTCGATATCGAAGGATTGTCCCTGCTCCATCGCATCCAGCAACGCCAACCTCAATTTGTTGGCCTGATGCTCATCAAACAATCCAAGGACACTTTCCATACCCCAGCCATGCTCGCGCTCGGAGATGCCCAATATACTGGATGCGTGGCTACTCCAGAGCAATTGTGACTCACCCGCCGGAATCTTCCAGCCGTTGATATGCGCCACTTTGCTCATCTCACGTAGCAAGCCTTCGTTATCGTGAATCTTTTGCTCGAACAAGCGCTGAGCATCAATCTGCCGTCGTTGCCACAATAGGAACAGAAACAGCAGAAATGCCAAAGATGCAGCAAAGCCACGTAACCACACAACGCCTTGGCGATTATAATTCCAGCCCTCTTTCGGACGTGCAGAAAATTGCCATGTTCCATCGCCGACACGAATTGTTGATTTCAGTGACCGAGGATCATCAAACAATGAATTGTCACCATAGAATGTCTCACCGTTGCGACCCAAACCATCACGTCCACGAATAGCGATATCAACAGAGATATCGGGCTCAAACAAACCCGCCTTTCGATAGAGCTCATTGGCTAAAAACGGTGCCGACAAGATGCCCCAGAAATACTCTTCGCCAAATTCATCAACCGACTTCACACCGGCACGCGCTATAAAGGCCATCCCCCCTTGAACAAGATCAATCGGTCCGGCGACCGCCAAACGGCCACTATTACGAACGCGCATCACAACATCTAACTGGTCTGCCTTGGTCCGATAATCGAGCCCGAGCGCTCGCTGATTTCCCTTTAGCGGATAAACCAGTTCGATAACCATGTCTGGCGCAGCAGCCAGATTGATCAACAAGGGTTCCTGACGAAAGATCGCTTCGCTGTACCGATTGAACTGCATTTGATCAATGCCGGGATTGACGGCGACATGCGCCGACATACCACTGACGTAAGCCAGATTGCGGTTCACGATGCCTGACATATTCGCTGCGACCGCATTCAGCTGCTGTAGCACGTCTACTTCCAGGTCTTTGAAATGATCCCGCTCCAACTGCGCCTCGACACTCTGCTCAGCAACATAGATCACCCCCAACGCAAAGAGGTAAAGAAGCCAGACATATTTAAGGCGTCGCCCATAGTAGAAGCTGCATATCAATAACAGGCCAAGCCCGATTAACACCAGCGTCTGTATACTGCTGATGTCTAACTCATCTGAGCTGTTGATGTCGAATATAAGGTCATCGACATCCATCTCGTTTTTGATCATTCCGATAGCGCGCAGGTTGCTGACCATTCGTTCCCAACGCAAGCTATTGTTATGACCAATCTCCGTGTAGGGGTACGCCATATACGTATCAATGACGTCGGCAAAAGCCAGGTTATAGCCTTCTAAATCCTGATAACCAAACAAATGTCGGGGTAGTTCACGAGCGATTCGTTCTGCAATTTCCTCTTTGTGCGTGAGGGCATATTCCCAGCCTTTCAGACTGGCACGTACAAAACGTTCGACTTTTTCCGGATCGGACTTGATGACACGCTGGTGGGTAAACAGAGTATCGCCGTAAAAATCCAAGCCAAACTCGGATGGCGAGAGCTCATGTAATGAAATACCTCGCTCACGCGCTTCATACTGGGCAGAAATACTGTACGTCGCGATTGCCTGGGCTTTGTTGTCTAGTAGCGTACTAATAGTGGGGGGATCATCGACAAATCGGGTATCGGCAAGATCAATGTGGCGGGAGTGAAAAAGCGCCTGCACTTCCGCACGGGTAAAATCGTCAAAAGGGGTCGCGACAGTCAATTTCGCAAGATCGTCTACGCTTGTCAGCCGAGTGCCCGGCAGTGCAAAAACAGAATGGGGACTGCGCTGAAAGATGGGGGCAAGCACAACCAGATCTTCGCCCCTATCGCGATGGACAAGAATATCCAACGCACCAATCGCAAAATCAGCTTCGCCGGAAACCAACTCTTTTACCGGTGCTTTTAACTGTCCATCGGGTCCGGAGGCAGGCCGTATCTCTACGTCTAGTCCTGCTTCGTCGTAATATCCTTGCCAGAGCGCCGCATAATATCCGGCGAACTGGAATTCGTGTTCCCACTTCAGCTGCAATACAACCTTGTCGTTACCATGTGCCACTTGAATACATAGCAGCAACGCAACAAACCACCTCAAGGTACTACCAATCATCAAACAACACCTTAGTTCAGCTAATACGCTGAGATACAATCTTTCAACATACTATCAGGCACACCAAACACACGCCAACTGAGCGATTGACCTGGATCTTGTAGCCGTACTCGAAAAGCGACGAACCGACAAAAACGCGACATTTTATTTAAGATTGAACGCTAAAAAACAAAATTCGATACTGATGACCAACCTCGTTTCAAGTACGGACTAGCCCGCCCAACTCAATTCGCGGGTCGAAATGAAATGACGAGGCTTTCCAGTCACCGGATCGGTAAACGCAACTTCACGTGCAAGCAGCTGCAAAGGTTTACTGTAATCGTCAGCAGCCTGAGGCAGTGCAACGGGATACAACCGATCATTTTCCAACGGATACCCTAAGCTATCCATATGTACGCGCAGCTGGTGGGTTTTACCGGTGAGTGGACTCAATTCGAAAAGCGCACGTCCTGATTGCACCATCAAGCAACTCACCGTAGAACGGGCATTGATATCGCCATCCTTAATCGCCATGCGGAACCACTGCTCAGCCTTTTCCATCCGGTTTTCAATCAGCCATTGCCGACCCACGAGTGAATCATCGTCACAGGCAGCAACCGCATGATAGGTTTTTTTAACCGTCCCCTGCGCGAACATCTGCTGATAACTACCCCGCGTCTCCGGATTGACGGAAAACATCACCAATCCTGCCGTATCACGATCGATACGATGTATCGGAGTGAGTGCTTTAATACCTGTCTGCTGTCGCAATCGATTCAGCAAACACTGCTCTACATAAACCCCACCTGGGGTAACAGGTAGGAAATGAGGCTTACACGCCACCAGTAGCTCGTGGTCCTGAAAGATCACCGTCTCGTCAAACGGAATCACGGGCTCATCGGGTACATCCCGGTAGTACAAGACCTTTGCGTTGATTTTAAAGGGAGTATGTTCGTCAATTAGACTGTTATCCTCCCAATGCACATAGCCCTGGCGCATGCGCTCACACCAGACTTCTTCAGGTATTTGCGGAAAACGGGCAACAAGAAACGCTAAGACCGTCACATGCTGATCGGTGTTTTGGGTGGGAGTAACAGCGGTCGAGGGGTAAACGGAGCGGCCCATTCTGGCACCTGAACTGAGAGTGAAGTCGAAATTTTGATGGCAAGAATAACATCTTTTTGCAGATGCTTTCCGATGATACCCGCCTATTACTCGTTTTCGTGGCTGAGCCGAACCTGAGGCCACCCATCGTTATCAACGCTTACACTGACATTAATTGGGCGACAGCACACTTCGCAGTCTTCTATATACTGCTGTTGAGGCTCCGAGCAATCCACCAGCAACGTAATGACTTCACCACAGTACGGGCACTCACAGGATATTTCTTCTTGCAGGTTCATTTATGGACCCCTTTCGGTGCACCCCGATGGTTCAGGCACTACGGCCAATCTCATCGCCGAAAAATGCGGTATTCAATTCTAACTCATCCCCTAACCAAAGTGCGCCAGCGGTATGATCAAGCAGATCACTACGTCCAGTACAGCA
Source organism: Oceanospirillaceae bacterium (assembly GCA_023954795.1). Classification (GTDB taxonomy): domain Bacteria; phylum Pseudomonadota; class Gammaproteobacteria; order Pseudomonadales; family Balneatricaceae; genus Pontibacterium. The sequence continues at coordinate 6,651 of JAGSHA010000040.1, forward strand.
GTGTACCAGTATGGATAAAGACCCTCTGACGGACATCAACCAAGTTAATATCTCAGGCAATTGTTTTTTATCGAACGCAACCTGGTACATCGGCAATGGATGCGGCCCGACGGGTTCATCACGCCAGCGCCCAAGCACCACATCAAATCGTGCTTCAATGGCTTCACGAATTTTAGCGGCAACCTGACGCTGATTCTGATCACGATAATAAATATGGGCGTGATACCCTTCAATATGAGTCGGATCGAAGCTTTGATCAGGTATATTCATCCAATTATCTCTATAAGGTGGTTGCGATTTACTGAAATCTGTACAAAATCTATAGATTACAGTTGGTTATTGTCAGTTTCGTGGCTTCTTGATGAAGGCGATGAGACAGGCCACTAATAATACGTGCAAAAGCATAGTAATAAAGGAAGCAACAGATGGCGAAGATTTTCGGATCTATCAGTACCAAGGTCTTTTTAGGATATGCCGCCGTGCTGGTGATCACCGTGATCGCTGCATTCGCACTAACCAATACAACACGCTCCGTTCAAAGCGAAGTAACAACCTTTGTTGATCGGACCCTACCTCAGCTAAGTCAACTGGAACGCATCAGCGCATCGGTTGGTAAGTTAGAGATCGCAGCCTACTCTCTGTATGGTACAACCATCGACGTAGCAACGTACGACCAGCGCCGCGACACCATCAACCAAGTACGCGGCCAAGCCGTTCGTGCCTTACAGTCCAGCGGTGGCATCCGTCTTGAGGGTCTGTCCCGTAGCTTGAATGATATGGACCAATCACTGGATCAACTGCGCAATACCATGTCTGCAGGCACGATCAATTGGGACAGTGCACGTAACGAACTCGGCACGCTCTCCGCAAATGCCAGCACCGCGCTAGAGCAGCTCAGCCAGATTAATACGCAAGTGAGCAAATCAGCCAGCGACAGCTCTATGACTATCATCGACGATATGGCAGGAACCGTGCAGCTGATTATTTTACTGGTATCAAGCATTGTGATCGTCGCCCTGCTTGCTTATATCTTTGCCCGCAAGCAAGTGGCCAACCCAATCAGCGAACTGGCGACCGGTTTGCTTAAAGTGTCGCGTGATCAGGATCTGACGATTCAGCTACCCCAGACAAGTGGCGATGAAGTCGGCCGAGCATCCAGCAGCATCAACGAATTGCTAGAACTGTTCCGCAATGGCATGGCAGAAGTATCCAACGCCACCAAGGGTATCAGTAGCTCAGTCACCTCTCTTACCGATACAGCATCCAGCTCAGATCAGGCAATCAATCACCTTAATCAGCAGATCGACAACCTGATGGATGTCATGATGCAGCTTGAGCAGCAGATCGAACGTGGCGTTGAACACTCCGCGCAGGCCTCAGAGTCTGCCCGCAAAGGTGCGTCAGAGGTTCAGTCAGGTGCTGGCGAAGTTGAACGCACCTCGGCCAGCATCGAAGTACTGGCGGGTGATATCGAAACAACGGCTAGCATGCTTATGGAGCTACGTGATGCTGGCGACCAGGTCTCCAGTGTCGTCAGCACCATTGCTGACATCGCTGATCAAACCAATCTTCTGGCCCTTAACGCTGCAATCGAAGCCGCCCGTGCTGGCGAATCCGGCCGAGGCTTTGCGGTCGTTGCCGACGAGGTGCGTACTTTGGCTACACGAACTCACCAGTCTACTGTTGAGATCAACGCTATGTTGGAGACCATTGTTTCCTCTATTACTGCCTCCATGAATACAATGGAATCCAACCAGTCTAAGGCGCGGGATTCGGTACAGCTGGCACAGGCAACCGTCGAAAGCTTGTCTTCCATCCAACATACCATTCACAGCCTGAGTGGCGAATGCGAAGAAGCGGCAACGCTGGCAAGTGACGCGCGTAACGATATGGAACAGGTGCGTGGTAAGGTTCAGCAGTTTAAATCACTCGGCAGCACGGTCGTTGAGGGTAGCCGGGCTACACAAAATGCTTCAGCATCGCTGTCTCAGCTGGCAAACAATCTACAGAGCATGACTTCTCGGTTTAAGGTCTGATTTGACTCATTAGACCGGCAGACTGACAAGGGCAACCGATCATAGGGTTGCCCTTTTTATTTCCGCTGATTACAGGAGACCAACATATCCTTCCTGAGATCGTCAGTGATCCCAGTGCAAATCCAGATCAAATCTCGGGGAACTCAGAAATTGGGGGCGGTATAAAAATCCTTGCACGAAATCCAACGGATAATCCTGCAAACGCATCAACTGCGCCTCAGTCTCAACGCCCTCCAGCACGGTTTTTCGTCCACTTGCGCGCGCGAATGTTAACAGATGACGAAAGAGTCGTTCGTAATCAGGTTCATCCAGCAACGCGACCCACCGCCTATCAAACTTCATATATTCCACCGACACCATCAAGTCGATTGATAGCATCGATTCACTCGCTCCGATGTCGTCCAGTGCGCTGCTGATACCTTGTTTATGGAGCGCTTCGAGCAACATCATGCTGGCATGAGAATCTTGTAAATCACTGTTTTCGATCAGCTCAACCACCAGCCTTTTATCTGGCGTCAGCAGCTCCAGCATCGGTAAACGAACTTCTTCTGTCAGCGCATGCGGATCAAGATTAATGAACAGATGTGTATTCACTGGCGCCGCCGCGATCTGCAACCACTTAAGCTGCAATTCAGTTCGACCCAGTAATTTACTGTTACTGTGTAATGCCTGAAAAACGGAGATCGGCGATACCGGTGCCTGATTGACGTTGTAAAACCGAGCCAGCGCTTCATACGCAAAAACCTGCTGACTCGTTAGACCAACAATGGGCTGATACTCTGCACTGTAATGCGTAACACCTGATGCTTCATCACGTGAATCGGCTGACGATAGGGTTTGTTGAGACTTAATCCATGTCGTTGACGCTCTCTGAAAGCTACCCATCCTAGGATCCAAAAGTAGAAAAGTTAAATATTTAAAGGAGTTAGGCGCAAACCTTATATGCGAACGATTCGCATTACAATAAATTACTACTCGACCCTAGCGAAAAGTCTAACTATCTTCACTCCATCAGCACGCATTATGAGCCTTGGTTTCGTTTCCCTTACCCGGAACACGTATTACAATATGCACCTTGTTTTACCCGCCACGACGAGATGTTATGAAATCACCTGATATCGATAAGCCTGCTTCCGCTGATGACGAAACCAACCAGACCAAAAATGGGTTTCTGGCGCTGGTGTCAAAAATGGTCTTTGAAGAGAAGCTCCCTGTACGCTTCATGTATAAAACCGTACCTGAGCATCTGAATGATACCGGATGGCGTATGTTCACTGGCTACGAAACACCAGAATATCTGGAAGATGAAGTAACCAACCTGATTCCTGTGGACGTAGATAAAATGGTCAAACTCGACCCGTCTATTACTGATCTGGTTGAATACAACGCAGGCACTGTGTGGGAACGTGCGCCGGAAGGTGACGGCTGGGAGCGCGTACACGATTATCGTATCCCTTCAGCGTTCACAGAGGTTAACATCACCAACGATGTCGACGAATTTGGCGGCAAAAGCTAATCCCCTCCACGCGGATCCTTGAAATATCCTATTCAGCCCACAGATAGTGATTAAGCGGGTGCTTAACTGTAAGGCCCGCTTCCATACCTGACCTAACTGCTGGCATTAATGATATGCAGCGCTTAAGGACAGGCACACTATCTGAAGTTCCATATTGCTTGATGAGGATATGTACATGCGTGATTTCGACCTTTCTCCCCTTTACCGTTCCGCTATTGGCTTTGATCGTTTGGCGTCCATGCTCGACAATGCCAGCCGCAACGACAACCAGCCTAGCTACCCGCCCTATAACATCGAACTACTGGGCGAAAACGCATATCGCATTACGATGGCGGTTGCAGGTTTCACCATCGAAGAGCTGGACATACAAAGCGAAAATTCGACCTTACTGATTGCAGGCACTAAACACGTCGACAAAGATCAGCATCAGTATCTATACCAGGGTATTGCAGCACGTAACTTTGAGCGTCGTTTCCAACTGGCGGATCATGTCAAAGTCATGAAAGCACATATGGAAAATGGCCTGCTGCATGTGGATCTTATACGTGAAATTCCGGAAGCGATGAAACCACGTTCGATCAAGATAGAACGTTAAACGGGACATGGCAGGTACCTGATTGTCCAGGTGCTTATCATCACCATAATGAATGGGTCGCCAATGCGGCCCATTTTTATTTTTCCCGTTAACATGCCCCAAACAGACAAAACCACTTCCCAGCCCTCGGTCATACTGGGCGAAGAATTATTCGTCGAGGAAAATGGATGAACGCTCAACAGCGCCTGGTCAAGGTTATCGATCTTATAGAAGATCACTTGTCGGAGTCCCTGTATGTTGACCAGTTGGCGGAGTCTGTAAACTGGTCTCGCTGGCAACTACAGCGCACCTTCCAGACACGATTTGGTTACAGCGTGGCGCAATATTCTCGTCACCGTCGCCTTAGTGCCGCCGCGATCTCTCTGATACAAACCGAGCAACAGATTCTGGATATTGCCCTGACCTTTGGCTTTGATAACCAACAAAGCTTCAGTCGCGCCTTTAGCCAGTACTTTGGACTGGCTCCCAAGCGTTATCGGTTACGCAGCGAGCTTATCGGCCTTTTCCCTCGATTGGATCCAACGCTTTTTGTCCACTCATATGGAGATACCATCATGGAACCTATGATCGTCACACACGCCGCTAAAACATTGTGGGGCATGAACACCCGCTTTAACGCGCCCGGCTCTTCAACACCGAACAACATGCAGGTATTACCCGATCTTTGGCGCAGGTTTCAAATACAGCTGGAGCAGCAACAGATACAGAAGCAGGTATTCTGGGGTGTTGTAGACTCATCTACCGCCAATGATCAGCTTGAAGGACTGACGTACTGGACAGCATTTGAAAGCGAAAAGGCTCTGCCCTGTAAGGGAATGGAGCGTTTAGACGTACCGGAGCAAACGTATGCCTGCTTTATTCACCGCGGTCCGATCAGCGAGATAGAACGCACATTATCAGCGATCTTCCGTGATTGGTTACCTAACAGCGAATACCGTCATACCGGTGGCCCGGAACTGGAACTTTACGATGAAAGATTCGCGTTTGAACATCCCGACTCGGTATTGGAATACTGGGTTCCGGTGGAGAAATCGGTCGCGTAATCCCGATCTCGTGTCGATCACTTTTTGTGACTGATTAAGATGCGAGCTGTTGCTGATACAACTGCTCCATCTCTTCATTGAAGCAGCAAAAAACAACACGTTTTATCGAGGACCGTTGCAGCAATTGGGCCTTCACTGTTGCTATCGCAATGCCTACCGCCTCCTCCAAAGGATACCCATAGACACCGCAACTGATCGCCGGAAAAGCAATACTCTGAACACCCGTATCCGCCGCTAAGCGTAAACTACGCCGGTAACAACTTGCCAGCTTTTTGGCCTCGTCTGAATTTCCACCTCGCCAGACCGGACCAACCGTATGAATGACGTATTTTGCAGGCAGGTTATAACCCGCCGTCAACTTAGCATCGCCTGTATCACAGCCCCCCAGCGTGCGACATTCAGCCCATAGATCCGGACCTGCCGTTCGATGAATAGCACCATCCACACCGCCACCACCCAACAAGCTACTGTTAGCCGCATTCACAATGGCATCTACCTGTAATCGAGTAATATCACCAACAACGATCTCAATCGTCTGTTTCATATACGCCCAATCCTTTTTGACCCCGACGTGCGAATGTTCAATCGGCTTTGAGATGTAATGCCAACCAGATTGTGGGTTGATCTTCCAGCGTCCACTCCACTCGGTGGCGACAATTCGCAGGCAAAAAATACTGATCACCTGGTTCCATATGTATCAGCTTATGATCCTGCTCAAGCAACAAACCCGCTTCGCCTTGCAGCACCATCACCCACTCACCCCAATCCTGGTCATACCACTCTCCTTCTGGGGTGCTCTGACCATAAGAGACGATACGCTCCAATGTTGCCCCCGGAAGCGCCAGGAATTCCTGAAAATGTTCCTGCGTTCGATCATCAGGCAGTTCCGACAACAGGTTTTTCATGCAGCCCTCATTGCCACTTCGTACGCTTTCCCACACCACGACACCAAAGCATCGTTATCATCCAGACACTCATCTGGCATCTGATAGTAGTTAATGTAACAACGCTTATCTTTCTTCATATAGGTAAAACGCTCGAGTCCCAACTGAATAAAGTGATTGGCTGTCAGTTTATCCGCTTTCAGATAAATTTGATCATCAATGATTAGCGCAAACATCAGCCCGCCAATAAACAGACCATGTCCACCGAACATGCGCTTGGCCTGCACTGGTCCCAGCGCATGCATGCTATCTACCAGATATGAGATAAATCCATCACTGTTTGCCATTCTCCTTGACCTCCAAGACCTGATAGATAGAAAACCGCATGGTATCACTCCAGTAATCTCCCGCTAAACCTGCTTTGCGTAATAAGTGGTTCAAGAATTCCGCCGGATCGGAAAGCTGCCCCCAGACCTGCGGTAAAAAGGTGGCACGATGCTCGTCTTCTTCTAGCAATAATCCATCAATATGCGGACGCAGGCTGGACAACAGATCATCTTTGGATGCTACGGTTATCGACTGAGTGGGTGTCAGGATTGAAATCTGTACGTCTATATCAGAAAATTCCGCACGGTTTACTGGAGGGAAACGGGGATCATCAAATGCTGCTGCCTTGGCGTTATGTTCCAGCTCGGACCAAAGCGCTTGATACGCGGTAAGACTGCCGATACACCCTCTTAACTCACCTTGATGATAAAGCGTAACAAACGCCGCACGCTCTTCCTTTTTCCAATCGGCATCTACAGGTGCATGCGCGATGTGATAGCCCAATTCACGCGCGATGGATGATCGCGCATGTTCGAGCATTTGGCGTCTTTGTGCGGCAGTGTAGTCAGTAAACTGCATAGGCGGCATATCCAACAACACGATCCTGATCACCGGCCGTATCACCGGAATTACCGTGTTGTAACAAATGCATGCGATACGAACTCTGAGCTAATGCATGCTGCAATCCATTTAAGCCCATACAACCACAAGCCTCATCAGGACGAATATCCTCAGCCCCGGCGAGGATACGCTTATGAGTATGCCCGTCGATAAGACGCGCCTCATAATAGCTATGGAAGTGGCTCATATCGGTACTGATCAGGGTCAACACCTGAGAATCTTCAAGTGCTGGCAAAAGAACCGTGGCAACCTGTTCCGGACTCGCGTCCCCAATCACTACAGGCACAATTGGTGCTTTTATCTCTGCGCGTTGTAAAAAAGGCAGCTGAACTTCAAGACTGTGTTCTGAGTAGTGTGCCGCGACGTTGTAATGGACGAGACCATCTGCCACTAGTGCATCAATCTGTGCACGGGCCAGTTGTATATCTCCCAATGGGGTCATAAAGGCCCCGGACTCCGGTACCGCCATGCCTTTAAACGGCACCCGATGGCTCGGGCCTATCAGCAAAATGTATTTATATTCCGCCCCCCTTGTCAGGCAGCTATAAGCCGCAGCGGCAACCTCGCCGGAATATGAATAGCCTGCATGAGGTACAACCAGCGCCCGAACACCGGGCAATGTCGGACGTGTATGTTTGTGTAACAAACGATCCACATCATGGCCAAGTTGCGTAGGATCATCTGCGTAAAATAAGCCCGCGACCGCGGGTTGTCGGGTTTCCATAGGAAGCTCCCCTACTGTAACTCTTTGCATCGCGATAGAAGATGTCTGGATGCCTTTGCCGCGATTAGAGGTTTTAGAAATTTCC
>JAGSHA010000065.1 GCA_023954795.1 Oceanospirillaceae bacterium
GCTGTGCTGACAAAAGGGGCATCAATCAGACCAATGCGCTTGAGTACGATACCGAGGAAAACAATAAAAAAGATCGGTGCAACGGTATTGGCGGTAAACGCCAGAGATTGCAGGTAGAGTTCCAACGTGAATAATCCGCCGTAGAAGTATCAATAAGATGAATACGACGCAATTTTAGCACAAAGGCCGTTCCGGAGTTGCAACCTCCCAGACGTTCAGCGGTACGGGATCAGCGTACTTGTTGATGAAGTTTGGGGTAGTCGAAACGGGTCAGCGTACCGCAGCTTTCCGCCAGCTCCGACCAGCTGGTGATACTCAGATGGATATGCAGGAGTCCAGCGGTAGGAAATTTTTCCAGGACATCATGGGTGAGAAAATAGCCCAGATCTTGCATTCCCGGATTGTGACCAAACATCATGATATGACGGTAACGGTCTGATTGGTTCTGTAATACGTTAAGTAAGGTTTCGTAGCAGGACTCGTATAGCTCGGGAATTGCCCGGATCTCTTCCAGCGGGATCTCCAATGACTGACCAACCGATTCAGCGGTGGTGATCGCTCTGACAGCGCCGCTACTCAGAATCAGATCAGGAAAGAACTCAAACTTAACAATGCGCTCTCCTAAAGCAGGCAGGTCGCGCAGGCCGCGTTTGTTGAGCGGGCGTTCGAAATCGCTGAGACTTGGATCGTTCCAACAGGATTTTGCGTGTCGGATCAGGGTGAGCTGACGCATGATGTTTCCCCCCTTTGAGTTACTAGTATTGTGGTAAAGGGGTAAAACCTCAAAGAAAAAACAAAAAAACGCCCGCGCCATCAGCTGGCCACGGGCGTTTTATGATCGCTGTGTTTAGCGATAGTCGTAAAAACCGCGACCGGCCTTTTTACCCAGCCAACCCGCTGCAACGTACTTGCGCAGCAGTGGTGCCGGGCGATACTTGTCTTCGCCCAGATCGTGATGCAGGACCTCCATCACCGCTAAGCAGGTATCCAGACCAATAAAGTCGGCCAGTGTCAGTGGTCCCATCGGGTGCGCACACCCCAGCTGCATCGCGGTGTCGATATCCTCCACATTCGCGATACCTTCCTCTAGTACATAGCAGGCTTCATTGAGCATCGGCACCAGAATACGGTTGACGACAAACCCCGCCTTATCATTACAAGCGACCGGGCTTTTTCCGAGCTGTTCCGTAAATGCCTTGGCCGTGTCGAAGGTACTGTCGCTGGTTGCGAGACCTCGAATCACTTCAACCAACGCCATCACTGGCACCGGGTTGAAGAAGTGCATACCGACTACTTTAGCCGGACGGCTGGTCGCCGCACCAATGGTCGTGATGCTGATAGAGCTCGTATTGGATGCCAGAATGGTGTCAGCTTTGCACACCGAATCCAGATGCTGAAACAGGTTGAGCTTCAGTGTAATGTCTTCGCTGGCCGCTTCGATCACCAGATCACAATCAGCCAGATCGGTCAGCGAGCCAACCGGCGTAATATGCTGAAGCAGAGTATCGGCCTCACCTGCAGTGATCTTCTCTCTTTCCACCTGTGAATTCAGGCGTTTGGCGATGCTATTAAGTCCATTTTGGGCCGCTTGCAGATTCACGTCTGAAATTCGTACCGCGATGCCTGCGGCAGCGATAACCTGAGCAATACCGGAACCCATCTGTCCCGCACCGACTACACCTACTGAGCTGATCGTTGTCATCTGTCCCCATCCACTATACGCAAAATTTTGCACACTGAGATTAATCGTTACCGGCCAGTATAGGGGAATGTACTGACATGCGACAGCGCTGGGCTATGACTCTTTCGATGGGGTAAGTTTGCTGAAATCGTCGGCACCGGGCCCAAGTGGCTGACCGTAACTAAATTCAACATAGTTGCCATTGGGGTCTCGCAGCCCACAGTAATAACCCACTGGAAAAGGCTCCTGCCGGGGCTCCCATACCAGACTCCCTGCCTGGCGTGCCCGCTGAGCTATATCATCAACGGCGGCATGGCTGTCTAACGCAAAGCCAAAGTGCCGGTAGTCGTTATCCGCCAATACCAGATTCTGCCCCCCATTCATTAATACGAAAATGAAATCAGTTTCGCGTGAAGGCTCAGCCATCCATATGATCCTTTTTGGACCGTGCTGACGCTGATGAATAATTGCCATGCCACAGAACTGACGATAAAACTGAACGCACGCGTCAATGTCTTCCACGTGTAATGCAATATGTGTCAAACGGGGTGTCTGCATAATAAAACATCCAGTCGATTTAAATTGTGTATATAGAAGATATAGCTTAGAAACGGCGGGGGCGGTGCGGGGCTGTATTATCGTTCAGGAGTGAGGATTGCGCCCCCGGTTTATAATTTTAATAAACTAGTTTATTGCTTAAAACTGTTCTGTCTCCGGGGGCGGCGAGCAGAAAAGTATTTCGTGTTTAGTGGTCGTCCAGCAGACCTTTATCAACAATTCGCCATGTCAATTCACAGGCTTCCAGCCTTTCCAAAAGCGTTGCTTCAATCTCCTCATCGGTCAGTACTGCTTCTAACTCGTTTTTATTTTTCCGGTCGAGTGTAGGTTCCTCCATAGGAGGGTGTTGGTTGCTCCTCATTGTTAACCGCCCTCTGTAATACTTGGTTGGTCATGTCCTTTCTGAAGCTTACCAAGAGGTATTAGCCCCTCTTTTGAGAGGTCTTTTTTATTGTTGGTAAGCGGTCTGGGTGAGACCGCATCTCCTAAAGGCTAGCACTGATCAAAAAAAAGTCACACCTTTTGATGGGCTTTAATATCCGACTATTCAAATATGAATTATTTGTTACAAGGATATCTTGGGTAAGTTATTGAATATTTACACTAATAGATTGATATATATGAGTTTTATTTTTTATTTCTCTTGGTTTTAATACAGGTATTTTTAATTTCCCTGAGCTATTTAGCGAATATTTAAGGCTTACACATGATTGCCGAGGAGAAATAAACAAACGTTTGATTAACAGAATTCCTATGCGGATATCATTGCACATTATTCTCGCTTCTCCCGTCTCAGTGCCATACTAGAATGAGTTCTGTAAGCAACCCAGCAAGCGTACATGGAGTGAGGACAGGGTTATGACGGTTGAACGGGGACACTCTATCCCTGAGGCGATCAATCCTCAGGGCTTTAAAAACATCACGGATATTGCAGCATGGGCCTGCAGTCAATATGCCGATAAACCAGCTTTTACCAGTCTCGGGCGTACCTTAAGTTTTCAAGAACTCGACGAGCTGGCAGACGCCTTTGCGGTGTATCTGCAAAATTATACAAATCTGGAGCCCGGCGACCGTATCGCCGTCCAGTTACCCAACATCGTGCAGTATCCCGTCGTACTGCTTGGAGCAATGCGAGCGGGTCTGGTCGTGGTCAATACCAATCCTCTCTACACCGCATCCGAAATGCGGCATCAGTTTTGTGATTCAGGTGCAAAGGCACTGGTTATCCACAAAAGCATGGCCCGCAATGCCGAACAGATTCTGGACGACACGGAGATCGAAACGGTCTTTGTTACACAAGTGGGTGATTTGCACAGCTTTCTCAAGCGAGTGCTGATCAATGCGACGGTTAAATACGTTAAAAAAATGGAGCCGCCATTCAATCTGCCTCAGGCGATCCAACTATTTGACGCACTAGATCAGTGCCTCGGGCAGATCCCTGTACCCGTGGAGATTAATAGTGAAGATATTGCGGTCCTGCAATACACCGGTGGGACCACCGGGGTATCAAAAGGGGCGATGCTGACCCACGCTAACCTCGTCTCCAATGTGTTGCAGACGAGTGATTGTATTAATGCCGTCGGTGGTGGCTGGCAGAATACGGTGATTGCTCCCCTGCCGCTTTACCATATCTACGCGTTCACCCTGGCACAGATTGTTCTGTTGGCGGGTGGACACAGCGTGCTAATTCCTAATCCACGAGATATGCCTGGCTTTATTAAAGAGCTGGGGAATTGGCAAACAAGTACATTTCTTGGGCTGAATACATTGTTTGTTGGCTTATGTAACCAGCCAACGTTTGCAGACATCGATTTCAGCCATCTGCGGATGACAGTATCAGGTGGCATGGCATTAACGCATGCAGCTGCCGAACAATGGGAGCAGGCCACAGGGTGCAGTATTATGGAGGGTTATGGCCTGACTGAAACATCACCGGTAGTCTCAGTGAACCCCTATGGCGGGATACAGGTGGGCACCATCGGGCTGCCAATGCAGGAAACAGAGATTAAAGTGATCGATGCTAACGGGGCCACATTAGCCATCGAGCAACCCGGCGAGCTCTGTGTGCGTGGACCGCAAGTCATGAAAGGCTATTGGCACAAGACACATGAAACGGAAGCGGTGTTTACCTCCGATGGCTATCTGCGTACGGGCGATGTCGCTGTGTTGCAACAGGACGGTTACCTGCGGATTGTTGACCGGGCGAAAGATATGATTATCACGTCCGGATTTAACGTATACCCCAGCGAAGTGGAGGATGTGATCTGTGATCATCCAGAAGTGTTGGAATGTGCGGTTATTGGTGTGCCAGATGCCGTGTGTGGTGAAGCAGTAAAAGCATTTGTCGTCAGTACATCAGATAAGCTATCGCAAGACTCAGTGCAGAAGTGGTGCCACAGTCAGTTAACCGGTTACAAAATCCCGAAGAGTGTGGAGTTTTCTGCGGAATTACCCAAAACGAATGTCGGCAAAGTACTGCGTCGAAAACTGCGTGAAAATCACCCGCAGTGATTGAGCATGCTCCATACGATGATCACCGTATGGTGATCATCGTTATTGTTTAGCTTTTTCTTAACCCGCGTTCAGTAACAACATCACTCAATGCCCAAGCGAGGGATTTCGATTTTTGGGCAGCGGTCCATCACCACGTCCATCCCGACGTCACGTGCCCGCTGTGCACCGGCTTCATGAATAACATCCAGCTGTAACCACACCGCTTTCGCCCCAACCTGAATCGCTTCATCAATCACTGCACCCGCCGCTTCAGAGTTTCGAAATACGTCGACCATATCGATCGGCTTTTCAATCTCTGACAAGGACGCAACAACCGGTTGGCCTAATATGTCGCTACCCGCTGTAAGCGGATTGACCGGAATGACGTCATAGCCCCGCGCCAATAGATAATTCATAACCCGAAAGCTGGCACGCTCCGGTTTAGGGCTTGCCCCCACCAAAGCAATCACTTTGCTTTGGTTGAGCACTTTAATAACAACCTCATCCATCTGGCTCAACAGTTCCGCTTCACTCATCGGCTTCCCCTTGGGAACAGATCGGACACGCTTTATCTTTACGTAATTTCAGAGAACGCCATTCCATCGTGCGACCATCAAGCAGCAACAGTTTTCCAACGAGAGGCTCTCCTATGCCCGCCAGGACTTTAAGTGCTTCCATCGCCTGCACTGAACCCACGATTCCGACCAATGGCGCCAATACACCCGATTCAGAGCAGGTCAGATTTTCATCATCACCTTGTTTATATAAACACTGATAACAGGGTGCATCATCTTGCCGTGAATCAAAAACGGCAATCTGTCCTTCCATACGGATTGCCGCACCGGAGACCAGTGGCTTCTTGTGAACAACACACGTCCGGTTCACCGCAAAGCGCGTCGTAAAGTTGTCGGTGCAATCCACCACCAGGTCAACTTCAGAGACCAGTTTCTCGAGTTCTTCGTCTGTGAGACGGCGATCAATCGCTGTAAATTTTGTATCTGGATTGAGTGCCGACAACGTTGCCTGAGCCGAAGTCACTTTCGGTTCACCAATACGCTGAGTGGTGTGTACGATTTGCCGTTGCAGATTAGACAGATCGACTTCATCATCATCTACCAACACCAACTCACCGACGCCTGCTGCGGCAAGATACATAGAAACCGGACTGCCCAGACCACCCACGCCAAGAATCAAAACACGGGCATTTAACCACGCTTCCTGACCGTCGATCTCAACCTCGGGCAACATAATCTGGCGGCTGTACCGCAATAACTGCTCATCACTTAACATTTTCTAACTACCTCTTACCCAACAGCCGAGTGTCACCCGGTCCCGGTCACCCAAATCTTGAATGGTTGCAACGTCGTCATACCCCAGCTGTTCTAACAGCGCACGCACGCGTTGTCCTTGATCGTAACCATGTTCGAACAGCAACCACCCCCCGGTATTCAGATACTCACGGGCATCACTGGCGATCTTTTCAATATCAGCCATCCCCTGCTTATCAGCAATCAATGCGCTCAGGGGTTCAAATCGTACATCCCCCTGCTGCAAATGAGGATCTTGCGGATCGATATAGGGTGGATTGCTGACGATCATATCAAAGCGCCCGACCAGAGGCTCAAACCAACTACCCAGGACAAAGTCAGCATTACGGATTTCAAGTCGCTGCCGGTTACGCTCCGCCAATACAACCGCGGCATCCACACGATCACAGCCCACCACCTGCCAGCCTGAACGTTCAGAGGCCAGCGCCAACGCGATAGCGCCAGTACCGGTTCCCAAATCTGCCACCCGATACGGGCCATTGGCCAACTTATCCAGCGCGACTTCGACCAACGTTTCGGTTTCAGGCCGAGGAATCAGCGTATCCGCTGTCACTTCCAAATCCAGTGTCCAGAACGCCTGAGATCCGATCAGATGCGCCACCGGCTCACCCTTCAGACGGCGGGCCAGCAATTGCTCGTAAGCCCGCTGATCAGGTTCAGCTACGTCTCTGTCTGACCAGGTAAATAGGTAACTGCGAGGTCGCTGCAATACATGGCACAGTAACAACTCAGCATCCAAGCGGGACGAATCACTCACCCCCTGCAGACGCTCATGCAGCGCCACGGCCTGTTCGATATTCATTCGATTCCAAAGGTTAAACTAGCTACAGCCCCATACTACCGCGACATCCACAACCATAGAAGTCGACCTAGGAGCCAATCTTAACGTCGACGACGGTTTACGACAGATACAAAACAGCCCCGATACCGCAAAGCATCGAGGCTGTTTTTACCGATCAATTGAGCATGAATCAGCTCTCGGACAATGCACCTAACTGCTCCGCCTGATACTCATTCATCAACGGATCAACTACATGCCCGAGGTCTCCGGTCATCACTTCCTGCAGCTTATAGAGCGTCAGATTGATCCGGTGATCGGTAACCCGGCCCTGCGGATAGTTGTAAGTCCGGATACGCTCAGAGCGGTCACCACTGCCGACCAAGCTTTTACGCGTACTTGCCTGTTCTGCCGCATGGCGCTCTGTTTCAGCGGCCTGTAAGCGGGACGCCAGCAAAGACATCGCCTTAGCGCGGTTCTTATGCTGCGAACGCTCTTCCTGACACTCCACAACCACTCCTGTGGGGATATGCGTCAGACGAATCGCCGAATCAGTTTTGTTTACATGCTGTCCACCTGCACCCGAGGCACGGAACGTATCTACACGCAGATCGGCCTTATTGATCTCGATCGCCTCAACCTCATCCATCTCTGGCATGACCGCTACCGTACAGGCAGAGGTATGGATACGGCCCTGAGACTCCGTCTCTGGCACACGCTGTACCCGATGCGCACCGGATTCAAACTTCAGACGAGAAAAAACATCGGTCCCGACAACGCGGCTGATTAATTCCTTATAACCACCATGCTCACCTTCATTGGCGCTCACAATCTCAACGCGCCATCCCTGTGATTCGGCATACCGGGAGTACATGCGGAACAGATCACCCGAGAAAATAGCCGCCTCATCACCACCGGTACCGGCTCGAATCTCCAGAAAGACGTTACGAGCGTCGTTCGGGTCTTTAGGCAACAATAGAATCTGCAGCTCAGCTTCGAGACTCTCGATCCGCTCTTTTGCATCCGATAGCTCATCTTTCGCCATCTCACGCATATCGGGATCACTGTCCTTCATCATCAGCTCGGCTTCGTCCTGATCAGCCCGCGCTTCATTGTAAGCTTCAAAGCTTTTGACGACCGGCTCCAGCTCGGCATATTCCTTAGAATAGTCACGGAATAGATTCTGATCAGAAATAACGTCGGCATCAGACATCAGCGCAGCGAGCTCTTCGTAGCGCTCGCTGAGCTTTTCTAGTTTAGCGAGAATAGACTCTTTCATTTATGGGTATCGTTCTGATCCGTTTCGGAAAGCTGGTACAACTCCTGTACCAGCGACAAAAGCTCGGTACGACCTTCCGCACTGGCTTTACGCATTTGAATGGTTGGCTGATGCAGCATTTTATTCGTCAGGCCACGGGCTAGCTGAGTGATAACCTCCTCCGCTGATTTCCCGTTCTTCAACTGACGCAACGCTTTATCCAGTTCCTGATCGCGGGTAATTTCCGCCTGGCTTCGCAGCGAGGTTAATGTATCAACCGCCAGCAAAGAACGAAGCTGACGCATAAAATCGTGCGCCCCAACTTCGATAATCTCTTCAGCCTCACGCGCCGCGCTTTCACGACTGCGCTGATTTTCTTCGATCACCTCTTTCAGGTCATCAACGGTATACAGGTAAACATCATCCAGATCGGCTACCTGAGGCTCGATATCACGCGGTACTGCGATATCCACCATAAAGATCGGTTCGTGCTTGCGCTTTTTCAGCGCGGTTTCCACGGCGCCTTTACCCAGTATCGGTAACTGACTGGCCGTGGATGCGATGACAATATCTGCATTGCAAAGCGCTTCAGGGATATCACCCAGCAAAATGGCGCGCCCGTCGACTTCGTTCGCAAGAGACAGCGCACGGTTTAATGTACGGTTTGCCACCGTAATATCCTGCACACCCGCCTGAGACAGATGCCGCGCAACCAGCTCAATGGTTTCTCCCGCGCCGATTAACAGCGCCTTACTACTGCGCAGATCGGAAAAGATATGCTGTGCCAGACTCACCGCCGCGTAGGCCACAGATACAGGGTTTTCACCAATCGCCGTATCAGTACGTACCTGTTTCGCAACCGAGAATGTTTGCTGAAACAGACGCCCCAGCTCAGCACCCACATGTCCATGTTCCTGCGACAACGCGAAAGATGACTTCAACTGTCCCAGGATTTGTGGCTCACCTAATACCAGCGAGTCCAATCCGCTGGCAACACGCATCATGTGACGCGCAGCATCTTCATCCCAGTGAGCATAAGAACAGTCCTGCAGCTGATCCGGATCCAGATTATGAAATTCGCCGAGCCATTCCAATAGGGCACGCGTACCTTCCAGCTCTGTGGTGCAATACAGTTCTGTACGATTACAGGTCGAGAGAATAGCGATCTCTTTAAGCGCAGCCGAGCCTCGGGCGCCAGACAGAGCGTCCGCCAATTGTTCGGGAGAAAACGCAACCCGTTCCCTCACCGATACCGGAGCGGTTTTGTGGTTAATACCTAAAGCCAGTAAAGCCATGACGCCCAAAAACTACCTCTGTAACGGAGACGAATACCGCCCTGTAATTTCAATCAAGCGCGCTATGATACAACGCTTTACACAAAAGGTTAAAAATCCCGTCCTTATTTGTTAACCCTAGACTCAATTAAATGTGTATTCATTGCTGAACGGTGACTGTCCGCGACTGAACCATCCACCCACGCGGCAGTCCACACTCTGTTACACTGACATTCATATAAACATTCATCTATAGTGAACTGAACATACAGGGACGCTGGCTCATCATCACATGAAAATACGCCTCTACGCTTTAATTGCCGCATTCGCACTCTCTGGTTGCAGCCTGCAAACTATCAAACAGCAGTCTGCAGGTAACGATTCACCGCCTATATATAAGCAGGGTGAGTTCAATCGGGAGTCTGTGTATGAATTGCTGGTTGCCGAACTGGCCGGACAAAAAGGTCAGTTTGAACTGGCGATGGCCAACTATCTGAAGCAGGCTCGCCTGACCCGCGATCCAAATATTGCTGAGCGTGCCACCCGTGTTGCACAATACCTGAGAAACGTCGGAGCCATCACCGAGGCCGCAGAACTGTGGATCGCTACCGATCCGGAAAACCCAGAACCGTATCAAATATCCGCCAGTATTCTGATGCACCAAAAGCGCTACGATGAAGCCCTCCCGCTGGTCGAGCGAGCGCTAGAATATGACCGTCCGCGTATGCTCGCCGTGATCCGTAGCCAAATTCCAGAAATGTCTGCCGACGTATCCGCCGGATATCTCAGCTTGTTTGACGAGATGCTCGCCAACAACCCTAAGCAGACCGACCTGCTTGTTACACAGGGGCTGTTGCATAAACAGAAAGGCAATGTGGAGACCGCTCTTGCCGTTTTTGAAAAGGCATTAAGGACAGATCGTAATAATGTGGACGCTGTGGCTCAGAAAGCGGAACTACAGCGCCTTCAGGGAGATTTTCGCAATGCCCTGATGACTATCGAGCCTGCGCTTAAATCTCAACCCGATAACCAGCCGCTACTGATTCTTAAGACCCAGCTACTCTTCCAGTCCGGTCAGCTCAAGCAGGGCGTGAAGGAAGCTAATCGCATTCTGAAACAAAATGGACAGGACTATCAGCTTAAGTTCTATCTTGCACTCCTGATGCTGGAAAACGACCAAACAGCCGAAGCCAAAGAACTGTTCGAAGAACTGCTGACGCAGAACGAAAATGATACCCGGCCCCATTTTTACCTTGGTGCCATTGCCCAGCAAGACGGGAAAATTGAGAAAGCGATTGCCCATTTCGAAAAGGTTGATGATCCAGCGACCACTTTTCAGGCCATTAGCCGGATCTCCACCCTGCTGGATACGCCCGAAGACCGGGAACGTCTCTCCCTGATTATCAGCGATGTGCGTAAAACCCGCCCTGATCTTGCTCCCCAGTTATTTACACTTCAGGCAGAGTGGCTGAACCTGCACGATTTTTCAGACGAAGCACTGATACTGCTGGAAGAGGCCATCGCACGCTTTGAAAATGACGTCAGCCTGCTATATACGCGCGCAATGCTGCTGGAAGCGACTGACTTTGATCGGGCAGAAATCGATCTGCGCCGCATTCTGGATATTGAGCCAAATAGTTCGCTTGCATTGAATGCCTTAGGTTACACCCTGACGGTTCGTACCGAGCGTTACGATGAAGCGTATCAACTCATCTCCCGGGCGCTGGAAATGCGCCCGAACGATCCCGCCATTATCGATTCCATGGGCTGGGTGCTTTTTAAACTGCAACGCTACGATGAAGCCGTCGAGTATTTACTGCGCGCATATGAAGCGATTCCCGACGGTGAAGTGGCTTCCCACTTGATACAGGCCTATTGGGCCAAAGGCGATAAAGACAAAGCACTGGCGCTTTTGCAGCAAGGACTCAATAAAAGCCCTGACAATAGCCACCTGCAGGAAGCCGCACAGGCAATTGGAGCACATTAAGCCATGCCGCAGTTTTTGCATGTTGCTCTGCTGGCGACACTTTTAACCCTGACTGGCTGTAGCTCGCTCACCACCAGTGAACAAGCCCCACCACCTACGATCAGCAGCTGGAACGATCACCAGCAACAAATGGCGCTGCTGACACACTGGGAACTGAGCGGGAAAATTGGTATTCGCTCTCCTCAGGACAATCAATCAGCGAATCTGTTCTGGCGACAGCAAGATCAGGAATATGCCATTGAAATGACCGGCCCCTTAGGACAAGGGGGAGCGCGCATTACCGGACAGCCCGGCAATATTCAGGTTAGCATCGCAGGTGAAGGGGATTTTCAGGCTGGCTCCCCCGAAGCCC
>JAGSHA010000486.1 GCA_023954795.1 Oceanospirillaceae bacterium
ACAGGCTATCCGGCATTCGCCCGCATAAGGATCGTCACCCGTAATATCATCTCTTAACCTGACCTCAGCGTGAGCCTGCTTTTCCCCATATTCCAGTAAACGTTCACCGGCTTCAGTGAGTTCAAACTGCTTTCCATAGCGTTCAATCAAAGCAACTCCGAGTTCAGCTTCCAGCTTTTTCAAGTGTTGGCTGACCCCTGGCTGGGTCATATGCAGTTGTTCGGCCGTGTGTGTGAAGTGGCGGGTGTCGGCGAGGGTCATGAACGTACGCAGAAAGACGGGATTTATCATAATTTAAAATTATTAATTTGATATTTATTGATAATTTTTGTTTAGCGTACAGGATCAATACACTGCAGGGAATTCTTTACTGTCAGGAGTGCCTGCGATGTCTGTTCAACCCTATCCCCGTACGTTTTCACATATAGGTATCTCAGTACCGGATCTGGAAGCAGCCGTTACGTTTTACACCGAAGTGCTTGGCTGGTACCTGATTATGCAGCCTACCGAGATCACGGAAGATGACAGTGCCATCGGCGAGATGTGTACCGACGTATTTGGTGCGGGCTGGTCTTCATTTCGGATTGCGCATCTGTCGACGGGAGATCGTATCGGTGTGGAGCTGTTTGAGTTTAAAAATCAGGTTAATCCGGATGACAATTTTGAGTATTGGAAAACCGGTATTTTCCACTTCTGTGTGCAGGACCCGGATGTTGAGGGGTTGGCGGAGAAAATTGTTGCTGCGGGAGGGAAACGACGTATGGCAAAACCCCGGTATTATTTCCCGGGAGAGAAACCGTACCGCATGATCTATATGGAAGATCCGTTTGGCAATATTCTGGAGATCTATAGCCACAGCTACGAGTTACATTATGCAGCGGGCGCATACAGCTAGACGATCCTTTTGCTTGTAACAGGAATAGAAAAGGGGACTGATCTATTTGCGCGTTAGCGAAATCAGATCAGTCCCCTTTTTAGCTTTTTATATCTCGGACGCGTTATTTGCGCTACACCGGCTTACTTTGAGCCGATCAGTCCTTCCATCGGTGAAGATGCAGTCGCGTAAGATTTACGTGGCATACGACCTGCCAGATACCCCTCACGGCCGCATTCAACCGCTTTGCGCATCGCTTGTGCCATGAGGACAGGATTCTGTGCATGAGCAATGGCGCTGTTCATCAAGACACCTTCACAACCCAGTTCCATCGCCAGTGTCGCATCGGACGGGGTGCCTACGCCCGCATCCACTATGATCGGCACGTTGGCGTTTTCCAGAATCAGTTTGATGTTGTTCGGGTTGCAGATACCCAATCCGGAGCCAATCGGCGCACCCAATGGCATGACCGCAACACAACCCATCTCTTCCAGACGTTTGGCAACCAGTGGATCATCGCTGGTGTAAACCATGACTTTGAAACCGTCTTTGATCAGGGTTTCGGCGGCGGCCAGGGTTTCCGTCACGTTGGGATATAAGGTTTTGTCATCCCCCAGTACTTCCAGCTTCACCAGATCATGGCCGTCCAGCAGTTCACGTGCGAGACGGCAAGTACGTACGGCTTCGTCTGCGGTGTAGCAAAATGCGGTGTTCGGCAGGATGGTGTATTTCTCTGGCGATACGACATCCAGCAGGTTGGGCTCACCTGGGTTCTGGCCGATGTTCGTGCGGCGCAGAGCGACGGTGACGATCTCCGCACCACTGGCTTCGATGGCTTGCTGTGTTTCAGCCATGTCTTTGTATTTGCCGGTACCCACCATCAGGCGAGAGTTGAAGCTGCGGCCAGCGACGATCATCGGATCGTTAAGGGAAATCTCTGTAGTCATGCGTATTACCTGCACTCAAAGGCTCATTACGAGCGGGATTTAGGGCTGCTGAAGGGACTGGGCAGAGGCCTTAGCCACCACCAATCGCACGTACGATTTCGATGCGATCACCTTCGCGTACACGGGTTTGCGCGTGCAGGCTGCGCGGGATAATTTCGCAGTTAACTTCAACCGCAACGCGCTGGGCGCCTAAGTGCAGTTTGTCCAATAGCTCTTGCAGGTTGTTTGCACTGTAGAGCTGCATGCTTTCGCCATTTACGGTGAGTCGGATCATGTTCTTAGCCTCAGAACCGGCTGTTGGAGTAGCCGATTTGTTTTTATTTTTGGATGGCGTTTATGTTGGGAGAGAAGAGGGGAGAGGGATAAGGTCCAGAGTTGCGGACAATTTGAGTCCAGATTATTGG
>JAGSHA010000146.1 GCA_023954795.1 Oceanospirillaceae bacterium
CAAGGGATGGCGAATTATGCCGCAGATCTGCTATGACCTGCGCTTCCCCGCGTTTAGCCGTAATCACAATGAGTATGACTTGCTGATCTACGTTGCGAACTGGCCGAAACCGAGGCGTAACCCGTGGCGTACGCTGCTGCAAGCACGGGCGATTGAAAATCTGGCTTATGTTGCCGGGGTCAATCGGGTGGGGGTGGATGGCTCCGGGTTGGCGTACAGCGGCGACAGTTTGCTGGTGGACTTTATGGGAGAGCGTTTGATCGATCAGGTGCCGGATCAGGCTTTCGTTGAAACCTTCACGCTGGATGCGCGGGCGCTAAATGATTTTCGCGAACGTTTCCCTGCATGGATGGACGCGGACGCGTTTGATCTGAAACTATAAATCCACAGTATGGCGTACGACCTGCAAACTTTGGGGTTTGACCCGTTTGCGCACAGCAGCGATTATTGAGTGCATAAAGGTGCTGAATCTATCGGCATCTCCTACCGTAGGGGTAAGGACAGGATATGCGTTTGTTAGTGATCGGAGCCAGTCGTGGGATCGGTTTGCAGGTAGTACACAAAGCGCTGGATCAGGGGCATCAGGTGACGGCCTGTGCTCGGGCTGTCACTGAAATCGGAATTTCTCACCCCTATCTTCACCGTCAGCGTGCTGATGTGCTGGATTTTTTTGCGTTACAGCGGATCGTGCCCGGCCATGATGCGGTGGTGATCTCGCTGGGTATTTTGCCGACCTTTGATAAGGTCCGTCTGTTTTCAGAAGGCACCCGCAACTTAATCGACGCCATGCATGCCGCCCACATTAAGCGTCTGATTGTTGTGACGGGTATTGGTGCCGGTGATAGCCGGGGGCATGGTGGTTTCTTCTACGATAAATTATTCCAGCCTTTTGTGTTACGTACGATCTATAAGGATAAAGAGCGTCAGGAGGGGCTGGTTCGCAAGAGCAATCTGGACTGGACGATCGTTCGGCCTGGTTTTCTCACTAACGGAGAAGTGACGCAAAACGTTCAGGTCCATACGGATCTTCAGGGGGTTGTCGCTGGAAAGGTCTCTAGAGCCGATGTTGCCACATTTATTTTGCATGAACTGGATCAACCCCGCTATCAGCAACAAACTCCGTTGTTGAGCTACTGAAGCATAGTGAGACAAGAGCTGGCGGGCGCTTAAAAAGTCCCGCCAGATTCAGGAATTACAGCGTGACGTTGACAGCAGAGGATGCGCTGATGGCGGTTGTTTTAGCCGCGTCAACAGATTCACCGCGTGCCAGTACCACACCCATACGGCGTACACCTTCGACTTCAGGCTTACCGAACAGGCGTAACTGAGTGTTTGGCTGAGCCAATACCTGCTGCAAGTTACCAAAGGCCGTTTGTGTCGACTCACCTTCTACGAGAATGACGCTGGACGCAGAGGGGCCGTGGAAATGAATATTAGGAATGGGCAATCCGAGAATAGCCCGTGCGTGCAGGGCAAACTCTGACAAGTCCTGTGAAATCATGGTCACCATGCCGGTATCGTGCGGGCGTGGAGATACTTCGCTGAAGTAAACCAGATCTCCTTTGATAAACAGTTCAACACCAAACAGGCCGTTACCACCCAACGCTGCAGTGACTTTCTCTGCGATCTCTTTGGAGCGCTCCAGTGCGGTGGCGCTCATCGCCTGTGGCTGCCATGACTGACGGTAGTCGCCAGCAATCTGGATGTGGCCTATCGGCTCACAGAAGCTGGTGCTGTTGTTGTGGCGAATGGTCAGTAGGGTGATCTCATAATCAAAATCGACGAAACCTTCTACGATCACTTTGCCTTTCCCGGCCCGGCCACCGTCCTGAGCATATTCCCATGCTGTGGGAATTTCATCTTCGGTTTTGAGTGTACTCTGGCCTTTGCCGGATGAACTCATGATCGGTTTCACCACACAGGGCAGACCGATCTCTGCCACTGCTGCCTTGTACTCGTCTTCGGTTGCAGCGAAGCGGTATGGGGAGGTGGCGACACCAAGTTCTTCCGCCGCCAGGCGACGGATACCTTCACGATTCATCGTGAGCTGGGTGGCACGTGCTGTGGGTACGATATTGAAACCTTCGGCTTCCAGTGCGACCAGCGTGTCCGTGGCGATCGCTTCGATCTCCGGCACAATCAGATCCGGTTTTTCAGCTTCGATAACACCGCGCAATGCGTCACCGTCAAGCATTGAAATAACATGACTGCGATGAGCGACCTGCATGGCCGGACTGTTGGCATAACGATCAACAACGATAACTTCAACGCCCAGACGTTGAAGCTCAATGACAACTTCTTTTCCGAGTTCGCCGCCGCCACACATAAGTACCCGTGTGGCCGAGTCTGAAAGTGGTGTCCCCAACTGATTCATCTGGCTATTCCCTGTGAAAATTTTTCACGCATTATAAAAGCCACATCGCCGGAGATGCCAGCATTCTCGCCTATACTCATAGAGAAAGAATTTTAACTGATGGGCGTGTTTCAGGAGGCGTGAAACCTTCAGTGTCAGGCATCAACACTGTAGAAATATCTGGGTTGAATGGTCTGCTGAAAACATGGCATCAAAGCCATTGGCCGCAAAAGGTCAGTGGTAACAACCGCAAGCCCTTATGGGCTGATTTAGCCGGAGTAAAGTCTGGCACAAAGGGGTCTCAGTATATGAGACCCCTTTGTTTATCTATGCCATTGTCCCCATTTTTTGACGGCTTTTGCTGAGGCTGTTGTGTTTGTTTTTTGAACAGCTTTTTGAATATTTATTCCGTTTCTGTTGGGCCAAATCCAGAAATATCTGCTATTCGTATATATCAGTACCTGAAGGAGAAGGATCGCTTGCCCGCGTCGGAAAGTGTTATCAAGGAATTGGGTAACAAAGCTGTGGCGCCGGGATTACTGGATTTCGACTGAAGGGAAGGATGTTGTTATGGCTAGAGGATATGAAAGACACCACGGTCACCACGGCTTGTCTATGTATGGCAAAGAGTTGGTGCGGCGTTGTAGTGCTCATTGTGAGTTGTGCGACGCTCAGGGAATCAAGCTGAAGATCTTTGAGGTTCCACCGTTCGATAGCGAGCCGGATGTTAACCACTGTATTATGATCTGTGAAACTTGTCTTGATCAGATCGAACATCCGAAGCATATGGATCGAAACCATTGGCGCTGTCTGAACAGTTCGATGTGGAGTCCGGTTTCAGCCGTCAAGGTCACCGCTGTTGCAATGCTGCAACGTTTGTCCAACTCAGAAGATTGGGCGATTGAGTTGTTAGAGCAACGCTATATGGAGCCCGAGGAATCGGAGTGGCTGGAAGAGGTTGAGCTCTAGTCGAGCTCACCACATACATTCTGTTGCATCAGGTCGGAGACCTGTGTGCTGCTCTTGTGCGTTGCCAATAAAGTATGCAACTTGGTAAACGCAGCTTCTGGTGTCATATCGCCCCCTGAAATAATCCCTATCTCATTAAAACCTGCAGAGCAGGCATAAGCGCCGGGGATCACTTGCGCTTGTAGACAGCTGCTGAGGTTCACTAATACCACCCCCGCTTTAGCCGCCTGTGTCAGGTGATGCATCAGCGGTTCATTATTGTTGGGTAAATTGCCAACACCATAACTCTGCAGGATCACGCCGCGTATCTGCTCATTGTCTAATACCGACTGAATCTGCGCATCTGCCATCCCTGGGTAGATTGGCAACATGGCTACTGCACCGGGTGAGTATTGGGTGGGGCACAGATCAGGCGTGCCCGCGGAGCGTATCAGTTGTTGATGCAGTTCTATATGGATACCCACCTGACCCAGCCAGGGAAAGTTGGGTGAATCAAAGGCATCCAATCCGGTCGCCTTAACCTTCCGGCTGCGATTCCCTCTGAGTAAACGGCCATTAAAATAGACACACACCTCGGGTACCGGATGAAAGCCTGCAATGATCAGCGCGCTAATCAAGTTGTCGAGCGCATCGTTGCGCAGCTCGACCAATGGAATTTGTGAACCGGTAACGATAACGGGTTTGTTCAGCCCTCTGAGCTGAAAGGAGAGTGCTGATGCTGTATAAGCCATCGTGTCGGTCCCGTGCAGCACGACAAAACCATCGTAATCAGCATAATGGTCGGTCAGCGTTTGGGCGATGGTTTGCCAGTCATCCGGCACCAAATTAGCGCTATCAATTAAACGCTCGAACTCTATCAAATCAAAATCCGGCAGGGTGTCATGCACACTGTTGATCAACTTTTCGCGCAGCAGCGCCTCAAATCCCGCTACGGGTGTATAGCCCGCTTCAGACGGTCGCATACCGATGGTTCCACCCGTATGAATGATCAGAACGCGGGGTTTCAGAGTTTGATTAGCGTACATAATCTGTGTGAGCTCCTGTGCGATGCCTGCCTGTCTATCAGGCCTAACATAACCGTATATGGGGCTGAATTCGAGTTTGATCGCCGCCCCGTCACTGTTTCTGTTATCAATATTCCGCTGGCCGCTTAAATCTTAACCACTTTGTCATATCGGACTGCTTTGATATAGGGGCTGGGTACAGCCACGGTGGTGGGTTGTCATTAATGCCTGACTGGGCCAGCGTTGGGCAGTGATGTTTGCGTATGAGCTGGCAGAACGGAATTGAGAACAGAAATGAATATCTTTGTGGGAAACCTGTCCTATCGCATGCAGGAAAACGAACTGGAAGCAGCCTTTGCCCTGCACGGTGACGTGCAGTCCGCCAAAATTGTTCTGGATCGGGAGTCAGGCCGTTCCCGGGGATTTGGTTTCGTAGAAATGCCGAATGCCGTTGAAGGCAAAGCGGCCATCAGCGCGCTGAACGGTCGGGATATGGGCGGGCGTAGCCTCGTGGTGAATGAAGCTAAACCTCGCCAACCAAGCGCGCCGCGTCGCCACGAACATTGAGTTAACTATCTACTGTTACTGATTTTCCATCCATCAGCTTGAGTGGTCGGATAGGGTGGGTTATGCGGTCGTTTACAGTGTTTTACTGATCGCTCTTCTGCTAGCCTGAATGGAGTTATTTTTTGTACTTGATCAGGTGAGATGTATGACAGAGGAGGTTCAATCCCTTTCGACCAGTGCACTGGCTAAGAAACTGGGTAAATCATCAAAACAGATGTTTGCTGAGTTGGAGGCAATGGGCTGGATTGTGCGTGAGGGCGATCATTGGACACTGACCGCCAAAGGGACCTTTGAAGGTGGTCATTACAAGGAAAGTAAGCGCTTCGGCACCTATGTTGTCTGGCCTGTCTCGGTGATTGAACATCGGGCACTGGTCAACCCTGACAGTCAGTTGCTCAGTGCTGCTGCTGTTGGCAAGTTGTTGTCTGGTTCTGCGGTCCAGATGAATCGAATCTTTAATGAGCTCGGCTGGATTGAACGCCATATTAAAGGCTGGCGATTGACTGACGCGGGCACCCGTTATGGCGGTCGTCAGTCTGAGGATGCCAGATCGGGTGTGCCTTACGTATTGTGGCCTGAAACGATCGCTGTGCATCCCGCCCTTCAAGCCAGTCGTATGGATACTGAGCGGAATATCCGGCTTCCGGCTGAAGTGGCTGTCTATCAGTGTTTGGATGGCCATCAGCTTAGATCAGCCGGGTTACAAAAGATCGATGACTGGCTTTACACCGCAGGTATCGTACATGCCTGTCAGCGTCGTTTGCCTATCGAGGAAGAGGCTGTCTGTGACTTTTATATCCCGGCTGCACGGTTATATATCGAGTTTTGGGATGAACAGGATGGCAGCGGTTATCTGGCTGATAAAATGCGTCGCAAAGAACTCTATCAACGCTATCAGCTGAACATGATTGAGTTGAGCGTTGATGATCTGCCCGAGCTGGATGAAACGCTCTCACGTCGATTGTTAAAACAAGGCGTGGATACGCTCTGACAGTGAGGTCTGACGGATGAAGCTGCGTGGCTGATACGGTATAATATGTACCCGTGAGATAAAACAGTATCTGCTGATCTTCACGCCCCGCTGACCCGAATAGAAAGGACCTGCATGAATACGCTAACCATCCAAACCCCTGACGACTGGCACCTGCACTTGCGTGACGGAGATATGTTGCCGGAAACTGTCGCCGCGACTGCGCGTTGCTTCCAGCGCGCTATTATCATGCCTAACCTGGTTCCGCCTGTGACCAATGCTGAGATGGCAATGGCATACCGTCAGCGGATACTGGATGCGCGCCCTGAAGGTTCTGACTTTAATCCACTGGTGACCTTGTATCTGACCAACGATACAACGGCACAAGATATCATCGATGCTAAAGCCGCCGGTGTTGTTGCCTCTAAACTGTATCCGGCCGGTGCGACCACTAACTCGGCTGCGGCAGTATCACAGCTGGAAGCGATGTATCCGGTATTTGAAGTGATGGCCGAGCAGGGTATGTTGCTGCTGGTACACGGTGAAGTAACCGATAGTCATGTGGATATCTTTGATCGGGAAAAAGAGTTTATCGATCAGAAACTGGCGAAAATTGTCGAGTCTTTCCCCAATCTGAAAGTGGTATTCGAACATATTACGACCGGTGACGCGGCTCAGTTTGTGCAGGGTTCATCTGACAACGTTGCCGCGACAATTACCCCTCAGCATCTGCTGTTGAACCGTAATGATCTGCTGGTGGGTGGTGTCCGTCCGCATAATTACTGTTTGCCAGTGCTGAAACGCAGCACGCATCAGGAAGCGTTGCGCGCGGTGGTGCAGTCAGGTTCACCAAAGTTCTTTCTGGGAACGGACTCAGCCCCGCACGCTAAAGAGGCTAAAGAGAATGCCTGTGGTTGTGCGGGTTGCTACAGTGCCTGGAGTGCTATCGAACTTTACGCGCATGTATTTGAAGAGTTGGATGCGTTGGATAAGCTGGAAGGATTCGCCAGTCACTACGGCCCTGATTTCTACGGTCTGCCGCGTAACGAAGGCAGCATTACGCTGGTCCGTGAAGATTGGACAATTCCGGGTGAAATTGCGTTGCCAAGCGGCAAACCTATTGTGCCGTTTTTCGCCAATCAAACCGTGCACTGGAAAGTTCAGCAGGGATAATCCCCGCCTGATTCATTGTTCGAAACAAAAAACGGAACCCATGAGGTTCCGTTTTTTGTTGTGAAATCTATGCTCAGTGGCCCGCTGATAAGCGGGGTGTTGCGGGGGAAACCTCAGGGTACCTGCATGCCGAATTGCACGAATTCAATATGCCCCATACGTTGCATCCATCCGGAGACATTTGGAAAGTCTTCAGGATCTATGTGTTGCCACTCGTACCGCATCGCCCAGGGATAGATGGCAAAATCTGCAATGGACAGGTCTTCACCCAATATGAACTGTCTGCCGGTCAGGCGTTGTTCTAAAACGCCCCACAGTCGCTGTGCTTCGGCGTTGTAACGTTTGATCGCGTAAGGGACTTGTTCCGGGGCGAATTTATTAAAGTGGTGTGCTTGACCCAGAAACGGACCAAAGTTGCCCATCTGCCACATCAGCCATTCCATGCACTCCGTTCGGCTGCGCAGGTCATCGGGTAGAAACTCACCGTATTTTTCTGCCAGATAGAGCAGGATCGCACCGCTTTCAAATACGCTAATAGGTTCGTCATCA